>RHCK01000160.1 GCA_010030605.1 Acidimicrobiia bacterium | reverse complement strand
AGCCCATCGGAGTCTCGGCCCTGGCCCGACTTCTCGACATGGACAAGAACACGGCGCAACGTTTGCTCGTCACCCTTGGCCGTCAGGGCTGGATCAGCCAGGACGGCCCAAAAGGATCGTGGTCCCTCACCGGACGGGTCATCAAAGTCGCCGCACGAGTGTCATGGCGCATGGCCGAACGCGCTCGGCCGCTCATGAGTTCGTTGTTGGCATCGACGCAGGAATCCGTGACCCTGTGGAAGTTGGACGGACAACCGGGCACCTGGTGGTGCACCTTGGTTGACATCATCGAAAGCCCCCACGCTCTTCGGATGGGCGTGCCGATGGGGACCACGTTCGATCTCAACTCGACTCCGGGTTCGAGATACGACGTTCAACCGCACCTCGCTCGATTCCCCGACGGCCGCACGGCGTGGGGCACACCGCGCGTCGATCAGGCGCCGCGCTATTGGGTTCACGATCGGTCGTACCCGAGTGCCATGACCATCGGAAGCATCATCTACGACGGGCCCGGCCCCGCCATCGGCACTCTCGCCGTGCTCGGACCCAAGACCCGCATCGACCCGAGCCGCCACCAAATCATCGGGGAAGAAGTCGCCACGGCCGCCCGCCTCATCAGCGGCATGTGATCGTCGGAAATTTCTCGAAAAAGTGCGAGGAGCTGTTCCGCACGAACTCTTGTGAGGCATGCGAGAGAGCCTTGACACTTCCATCACCGACCCGCCAACCCCGTCGCTAACATCATCCGCGGGATCACCTCGGACAAAACGTGTGTTCCCCAAACGTTCGAAACTCACAGGTGGGGGACAACACATGTTGCGACGACTAAGTGCTCTGATTCTGGGCGGATTGCTCGTGGTGGGTGCCGCGTGCAGTGGTGGCGAGAAGAGTTCGGGGGGCGATTCTGATGCCACGGCCGGCCCCGCGCGCGCACTTTTCCAACCACCGGGAGTCGTGGGTCCGGATTCGTTCGCACCGTCGTTCGACCTGGCGACATACGAGGTGACCGACGAAGACGCGGCGTTGTCGGGAACAGTCGACTCCTCCACCCCGGGTCTGTATCGCGGTCGTACCTACGGCGGCACCGGGACCAACATTTGTGATGTCGAGAAGATGATCGAATTCCTCACCTACTACGAGGATCGCGGTCGCGCCTGGGCCGAGATCCAAGGAATCTCCTTCGAGACATTGCCGGAGTACTTGAGGTCTCTCACGCCGGTCTTCGTGACTCAGGACATCAACGTGCGCATGTACGGCTTCAAGGATGGGGCCGCTTACGGCTACGACGCCGTGATTGGCGCCGGCACCGCGCTTCTCATCGATGATCAAGGTATTCCGCGCGCTCGTTGTGCCTGCGGAAATCCTCTGTTGCCCCCCAGCCCCGAAGAGACACCCTCCACCGAACCGTCGTCCGAAGCAACGACGACCGTGCCCACCATCACCACCACGGAAACCGAACCCGCGTGCCCGTCGTTGACCATCGCCGGAGAATGGACCGACTACATCACCACCGAAGGAGTCACTTGGCGCTACCTGGCGGCCACTGGTCAGTGGATGAACGTCGATGATCCGAGCCAGCCACTGGTCGACCAATTAACCGACATCGCGGGTTACTCGGAGCAATGTCCGCCAACGGAAACGTCGCAACAGCCGTGCCCCATCGAAGTTTTGGGAAGTTCGTGGACGGACGCGAACGGCGATGTCTGGACCTGGAGCAGTGAAACGGCCGGTGGGTCGAACTGGACTCGAATCGCTGAGGGCGAACTCGTTTTCGTCGCCACCTCTGATCTTGCGGGCGTCTCGCCCGACTGTTACCAACAACCCCAGCGCACGCCGAATCCGTGCCCCGAGGAAGTTCAGGGAACGAGATACGTCGACGACTACGGCACCGAATGGATCTACACGGGTTCGGTGTGGTGGGCGAACATCGATGGCCAAAACGCGTACCTCACTTCGGAAGAATTGCTGGGACCGGATTGTGCCGATCCCGTCGAATGTCCGCCCGCGAAAGCGCGACTCGGCGACTCCTATGTCGACCAAAACGGCGATCGCTGGATCTTCGACTACAACGGAAACAATCGACCCGGTTGGGACAACCAGTCGACCGACGACGTCGAATCGTTGAGCACCAACGAGCTGCCCCAGTCCGAGGACTGCGCCCCTCCGGTCCTGGTCGACGATCCGGTGTGCCCGCCATCCAAGGCGCGCGTCGGTGACACGTGGACCTCGGCTTCCGGTCGTGTCTGGGTGTTCGGCACCGATGGTGGTGCGGCTGGTTGGGACGACGTCACGACCGATGACGTCGAATCGGTACCGACCGCTCTTCTCCCCGAGACCGAGGATTGCCCGCTCCCCATCGTGGCGCTGTGCCCCGAACTCGAACCATTGAACGGTTCCGCGTGGATCACGCCCGATGGTTGGATCTACATCTATTCGATCGATCTCGCTGCGTGGGTGAGCACCGCCGATCCCAGCATCACGATCTCGAACACGGCACTTCTTCCCGGATACATCGATGAATGTTTGCCCCCCTGCCCGCCGCTCCAGATGTCTCCCGGGGAATCGGGAGCATGGGTCGACCCGTCGACCGGCGACGTCTGGGTGTGGGACGGCGACAGCGGTCAATGGATCAACCTGATCAGCGGAGCAACCGTCACGACCTCGCTCGACCTGCCGTGGTACCGCACCAATTGCCTACCCCCCTGCCCGCCCGATGACACGGACGGTGAGCAGGAACAGAGTTGGGTCCTGCTCGATGGGAGCGTTGCCAGCAGTCCGGCAGTCGATCGCTTACGTGATGCCGATCGTCAACCCGTGACCATCACGGCTGGCGCACCGAACATCGCCGAGATCGACACCGCCAACCTTCGACCGACCCAGGCCGTGCTCGACGATTGCAACGAAGAAGGTTGTGTCGCTCTCGATGAGACACCCAAGGAAGGTCACCTGTTCACGGACTCCCGCGGTGTCGAATGGCGCTACGGCGGCGATGGACGTTGGTACAGCGAGGACGGATCGATCGTGACGACGATCGCCGACATTCCGGGATACGCGGATCTCTGCGATCCGCCGGCAACCCCCGAAGAAACGCCGTGCCCGCCGGAATACGAGGGGTCCGAGTACACCGACTCCAACGGTGACACCTGGACCTGGGTGGGCTTCAATGCCAACGAGTCCGACAGCGATCACGGTGCGCATTGGTACTTGCGCGACGGTGATGGAGCCGGTCAATACCGAACCACCGCCGAACTCGAAGATGACGGACGCTTCGCCGACTGTGCGCCACCAACCGAAACGATCGATGGCGATTACGAGATCAAGTTGGGCGCCAAGGGACCAGTGTGCGCCGGAACATCGATGTACGTCACGGCGAACCCCGATCTGGCCGAGGGAATCACCGTGTCCAACATCGTGTTCGAGATGAACTCGGTCCCGTCGGAAGCGACCGCGGCTTCCGAGACCGTCTACTTCGCTTACGTCTACAGCGATGAACCGGGTACGTTCACCGTCACCGTGACCATCACCGATTCGTCGGGTCAAACGAGCACCGCCAGTATCGAAGTCACGTTCGATGATTGTTCGCAACCGGAAACACCCTCGGCCGAGGAGCCCGAACTCTCGATTCGACTGTGGGCAAAAGGTCCGGTGTGCGCCGGTTCACCGATGGCGTTCTTCTTCACCGTGACGCCATCCGAGGGCGCCAGGGCCGTGGAATTCGGAGCGAACATCAACGGTCAATACTTCAACCTCACGACGTCCAACTCGACGACGTGGTCCGGTCGCGCGACCTCGGAGACACCAGGGACCTTCACCCTGATCGCCGACGCGATCGACAACGCCGGAGCCGAGGGATCGGCATCCATCGACGTGACGTTCGAGGACTGCAGCCAAACGTCGACGACGGTCAGTGACGACAACGGCACCCAAGGTGACGACAACGGCACCCAAGGCCACCACCACCGCACCCGCCGGGACGTACGCCGGCGCCGTTCCGAGCAATCAGAACAAGGTCTGCGTGGAGAACCTCGATACAACGGGCACCGGGCGGCTGTACATCACCACGCCGGTGGCGATGTCGGCCCTGACCGCCACCGTGGGCACAGCGAATCGAATCGCCAGCAAGGTGGCGCCGTTGCGTTGGGTCGTCCTGGTCGATCGAGTCGATGTGGGCAAGTCCCTCCAACTCACCGGAACTCGCGCCAGCGACGGAGGCTCCCTCAGCGGATCGATCACGGTCCCCAAGGGTTGCGGAGACTGAGCCGCGACCGCTCACTGAGCCCGTCACTTCGGCATGGGGTTCAGTGAGCGGTGTGCTGGCCGACCGGCCGAGTATCGAATCGTGGTAGGAGCCATTGAACGAGCGGCCCGATGCCGACCGCAAAAACCAAAGTGCCGATCCCGATGGAACCGCCCAACGACATCCCGGCGATCACCACCACGA
>RHCK01000159.1 GCA_010030605.1 Acidimicrobiia bacterium | reverse complement strand
ATGTAGTTCAAGCGTCGGGGAACCATGTCCATCGACGGTGCATCGACTCCACAGTCGGAGAGCGCGATCCAGATATTCATGGTGCGTATTCCTTCACCGAGGAACGCACCGTCCTGATGCCATCCATGTTCACTTGGTTGATTATGGGGAACGCGTCGAAGCGATGTCTTCTTCACTGACAGGGCGGGAGGCTCTCCGAGATAGTCACCTGCAAGTGCGTCGATTCCATTGGACGCGAAGACTTCGAGCAACTCGAACATTCCTCGAGGTGAGTCCGCGGCGAGTTCTGCGCCCGTTTCGCGAAACCATTGTCGATCGAAGTCGTGGTCATTGTGGGCGGAAGAAGGTCTGAACGGTGCGAACCATGGAGTCGTCACGTGCCGCGGGGCACCGTCCATCGCGCGGTCATGCTGTTGATATGCCATGTCGATCGTGGCGCGCAGTCGTTGTGCCTCGATGTTGTTCAGAAGACCACGGATGATGATCGAACCGCAGGTGAGAACCCCATCGCGAATGACCTCGGCCGAAACGTCGCCCTTTTCAATCTCCGGAATTCCGCTCTGGTTTGCGAAGGTGTCCGAAGGGGTCGGTGGCCAGGATTCAAAACGGCTCGTGGCAGTGGTTCGGAAGAAACCTTCGTAGCGAATCCGCACGAGCTCCTCCTCCAACCGAGGTGAAGCCTTCCGACGATTCTCACTGGTCAAAGCGTCGATGGCGCGCCGCGCATTCCCCGTTCGTAGCAGTCTCCTCGATCGACGAATGACGATCCTGTCGCGCAGATTGGCTGGCATCAACACGATGTCAAGTTACCGTCTACCGAGAACCCGTGCCGGGACACCCACCACGGTTGCGTGAGCTGGAACATCATCAATGACGACAGCATTCGCACCAACCGTGCAGCCCTGTCCGAGCGAAACGGGTCCGAGAACCTTGGCCCCGCTGCCAACAGTCACGTTTTCGGCCAGAGTCGGTCCATGAATGATGCCTGCCTTGAGCCCGATCGTGACCCACGGAAAAACTACGGCGTTCGCGCCGATGGTGGTGAGTCCGTCGATGACCACTTGGCCGTGTGGCAAATACAAGCCAGGAGCAATGACAACTGGATCGCCAATACACACCTGCGAGCGCCTCATCGCTACTCGGTGCAGAATTCTGGGCAGTAGTGGTACGCGGAATCGTTGTAGGCGTGCTTTCGCTCGATAACACATCTGTGAAAGGAATGCGTCAGCCACCCACGACAATCGAATTATCTGCCACAGCAATCCGAGTGGCCCGAATTCTTTGCGGTACTCCATGCGAAGCGTCAACGTGGCGCGCGCATCGGCCGCCACTGCGCGGAAAAAAGGTGGGTGAGCCCGCCGTCGTGTACTCATCAACTCCGCAGCAGAGGTCATGTCAGATCATCATGTTCAAGGTGGTGACGATCTTGTTCCCCACAGTCACGTCTCCGGCCAATTCCACCGCACCGAGCATCGTTCCGGGCGCTCGGCGGCCGGTGGCCAGAACGAGAAAAGTCTCGGTGTCCATGGTGAGGCGGGCGAGAGGGGCTTCGGGTTCCACATCGGTCAGCGATGCTCGACCGCCGGCCACCGAGCAGATGATGTGCCGCTGCACGCCGCCGGTGATGTCGATCACCACACTGTTGCCGTCGGGGGTGCCGGCACGCTTGCCCACCACGATCGGGATGGTGCGAATGAGTCGGTCGATGGTGTGCTCGGCAGCCGGGCCCGAGAGGTGGCCGGGTCTGCCCACTGCGCGACGCATGTCCTGCTCGTGCACCCAGCAATCGAGGACTCGTATGTGCAAGAAGTCGGCCACGGTGCCCGGGCCGGTGGGGGTCATCGCGGGTACGTCGAAATACGCGTCGTCGGCGGTGCGCAACGTGTTCAGTCGTGCGGCGGCGATGTCGTTCCATTCGGCGAGCACCTGAGCGCCAGTCAGACCCCGACGTGAATCGATCTCGTTTTCGTTCGCTTCACC
Source organism: Acidimicrobiia bacterium (assembly GCA_010030605.1). Taxonomy (GTDB): domain Bacteria; phylum Actinomycetota; class Acidimicrobiia; order Acidimicrobiales; family Ilumatobacteraceae; genus Casp-actino8. Next base: position 2,516 of record RHCK01000159.1, on the reverse strand, counting down.
GATGGGATTCTTCACATGATCGCGCGGGCCGGCGCTGTGGCTGGTCCCCGGAAGTCCGTTCAACACTCGTTCCATGCCGACGAGGTGGGCGAGATTGTCTTGCACCGTCCAGCCCGGGCAATCGGTGGGGCTCTTCCATTCGGTTTCGTTCAGTTGCGAACCGAGGTCGGAGAGCGACGCGAAACACGCGGCCAGTTTGTCGATGGTGTCGGTGGGAATCATGGAACTCCTCAGGGTGCCGGGTTCTGAACACTTTGCCAGTCACGTCCTTGCAGATAGGGCGTGAAGGCACGACCGATGAATGCGATGTCGTCGGCGGTCTTGGGGGTCTTGATCTCGTATAGACCGGTGATGCGCGTGTAAGCGACGGTGAGGTCCCACAAAGCCATGGCATCTTCGCCCAGCGGGGCGGGAACCACCACCGGTCCGAAAACAGCCTTCTCGGGGCGATCGGTGGTCGAGGGGAAGACGATGATCGGCACGCCGAAACCTCCGTAGGCGTTCACCGCGTGGAAATGATCGGCTTTCACCTCGTCGTGGGTGGTGTCGTCGGCCAATGCTTCATCCCAATCGTCGGCCACTGCGCCGATCTCGACGAGAAGTTGACGGGCGACCTCGGGATCGTGCGGCTTGCGCCCTTCCTCGTGGAGTGTTCGTCCACACGCCAGATACCACGCGTCGCACAATGCTGTGTCACGGCGTCGAAGCCGTGCCGCGACCCTCATGGGGCTCCAGCCGTAGCCGATGGGGCGCTCCCACGGGTGCTTCTTTCCCTCGGGTCGGTTGATCTCCTCGAGGCTGAAGAACTTCCAGTTGATAGTCAGGCCGTTCTGGCGGCGCACGTCGCGTATCCAGAGTGAAGTCTGATACGCGTACGGGCACATCGGGTCGAAATAGAAGTCGATCTGAGAGTGAGTGTTCACACGTACCTCCAAGTCCACAGCACATCATGCCACGAATCGCGCTAGAGCCAACCGAGCCTTCGAAACCGGAACAGATCGCTGTAAATGATGTCCATCCAGACGATGTCGCCGAAGACAAAGTCCGAGGGCACTCTGTTGACGAGATCGGGATCGGCCAACTCGGTTGTCAGTCGATCCCTGGTGGATCTGGCGAAATCCATGTCTTCTTGATGTCGGTCGTACTTTTGGAATGCGGTCGAGACGACGAGGAGTAGAACCAACGCTCCAACGAGGACAGCAAGTGTCGGCCGATTAATACGGTGTCTCTCGCGGAATTTCATCACCAACACGTTCAGGCCGAGTCCCGCTATTGGGAGCAAGAGAATCGCCAGCACCGAAACATAACGACTGGGGATTTCTTGATGAAAGATCTTCAACGTCGCGAAACCACGCGCCCATGCAAATCCGACGAGGTAGATGAATGATGCTCCAACCGCGCAAAGTGCATAAAGACGTTTACTTCCCCCTTGACGAATCAGTTTTGTAATTCCGATGGAAAGGAGAGCTGCGATCACGAGAAACGTTGGAAAGTTCGCCGTTTGCCAGATGGTCCTGGAGAGCGATTTCCATCCAAATTCGGCGAACAGAGCCAAGTTCCGATCCTGCAGATAGGCGCCTCCGATCGGCCATCGGTAGGCGTCATCTCGGCGTTGATACGTGGCGTACCACAGGACGTAAAGAACCAGTGGGACACACGCGATCATCATCGATCGCCATCGTCGTCGCACCGCAAGGATCGCAACGGAGATCGGCACCACAGCCACGCAGATGGACTGAATGAGAATCGCCAGAATTACCAGACCCACACCAACCAACTCTTTTCGAATGGGTGGTGAAGGTGCGACAACAATGGCGAAGTGGCACATCAGGAGGGACAAGCAAATGGCGAAGATTGCTTCGGGCGCCCAGTAGCCAACCCGATCGAAAGCTCCCCATACGAGAAAGAATGGTGAGACCACGGCTGCTGCGATGGGGGCGACACCGATCCTGCGCGAGTAATTGAATATCACCCAAGCGACGAAAGTGTTGGCGCACAGCACGGAAATGAGCCAGGGAAGGTAATCGCGCAATCCGAAAATCGATGCGATACCAACGTCCCACACGACCATTCCGGCCATGAGGTGCTCGTTGTGTCGACGTAGCAGGAAGTCATCGAGACCATCCGTCGCAAGAAGATCGAGGCGAGTGCCGAAGAACGCCCAGTCATCGATGATCAGATAAAAATCGTTCCGATAGGTGACGATTTGCCACACGGCGCAGATCACGATGAGTGTCCAGAAGACACGCTTTGCGGTATCCGGAGCCTGACTCGAAAGATCTGTCTCCATTCAGTCGTATCCTAATTCTCGGGAGGCCTCGTGGAGATGAGCTTGGCTACACTTCGTGCGATGGAACGACCCGCGAAATTCGAGCACACCCGCTTTCTCGGAGACAAACGCACTCAATTGGTGTACGACCTCGACAGTTGGACCGACGAGGGCATCGTCGACGAGATCGTCGCTGCTGAAACCGGCCTGTGTTTCGGTCCCGACACCTTGGCGGAGGCTCGGAATC
>RHCK01000158.1 GCA_010030605.1 Acidimicrobiia bacterium | reverse complement strand
GTCGAGCCCGAGGTCGTCGTCGGAGCCATTTACATTCCGCGGATCGAACTTCTGCAAACCATCTATCGAGGTGTCACCTTGCCCACGTTGGACAAGGGAATCGGTTGGTGGCCGGGAACCGCGATGCCCGGTCAAGTGGGCAACGTCGTCCTCGGTGGTCATCGCGTCAGCAAGAAGAAACCCTTCCGTCATCTCGACAAACTTCAGCCGGGTGACGAGATCTTCCTGTCGAGCGAGGACGGCGACTTCGTGTACACGGTCCGCGAGACGTTCATCGTTCAACCGTCGGATGTCTGGATCATCGACCAGACCGAAGCGGCCACGCTGACCTTGTTCGCCTGCCACCCACCGGGCTCCACCCGCGAAAGAATCGTGGTGGTGGCCGACTATTCCCGCCTCGCACCCTGAACTCTCGAACTCTCGACAATGACCCTGACATTCCGCCGCCCCAAGCTTCGCGCCCTCGTCGCCGGTCTCTGCGTCGCCGCATCAATGCCGCCTTGGGGTTGGTGGCCGCTGACCTTCGTCGGGATCGCCATGCTCTCCAGCCTCGAATACCGCGCCGACAACCCGCGTGGTCGCTTCACGGTCGGATTCGTTTTCGGCGTCGGATGGTTTCTCCCGTCCATGGTGTGGATGTGGTTCCTCACCGCTCCCGGATACCCGATCGCCGTCGCTCTCTTCGCCTCGCTCCACGGTCTGGCCGCACTCGTCGCCCGCGGACGGCGTGACCGTCGTTCGATTCTCACGTCGCCCGTCGCGCACACGCTCGTCGAGGTCGCTCGTCTGTGTTTCCCGTTCGGTGGCGTGCCTTTGGCCACCATCGGAATTGCTCAAGTCGCCGGACCGTTCCATCGCGTTGCGTCACTCGGTGGCGTGGTGTTGCTCACCTGGATGACGTGGCAGGTCGGCGCTTTGTTGGCGCGTGCTCCCCGTGAACATCGCCGCGACAATCGCTCCGTGGTGTCGGGTCGACGATTCGCCAAGTTGGCCTGTGCGTTCGTCTACCTCGTCGCATTCCCGGCCACGACACTGACCAGCGACACCGGTCGTGACATCGTCGTGGCCGCCGTGCAAGGTGGCGGACCGCAAGGCACCCGCGCCATCGACACCGATCCTCGCGAGGTCGTCGAACGACATCTCGATGCCACCGCCACAATCGACGCGAACAATCTGGATCTCGTCGTGTGGCCCGAGAACGTCATCGACGTCGTCGACTTCGAGACCAGTCGTGAGATCACCGAGATCGCCGACGAATCGCAACGTCTCGGAGCGCCATTCGCCGTCGGCATCACCGAGGACGTGGATCGGTCCCGATTCACCAACGCTCAGGTGATCGTCGACTCCTCCGCGTCGGTCCTCGATCGCTACGACAAGGTCCGACGTGTCCCGTTCGGCGAGTACATGCCCCTGCGCGGACTGCTTCGCTCCCTCGGTGCTCCGGTGGACCAAGTGCCCCGCGACGCCGTGGCCGGCACGACGCCGGCAGTGCTCGACTTCGACTCGCGACAAGGAACCGAGCGGGCCGCGGTGGTGATCTCGTGGGAGGTCTTCTTCGGTGGACGCGCCCGCGAGGGTGTCGCCCTCGGTGCCGGCTTCATCATCAACCCCACCAACGGATCCAGTTACACATGGACGGTGTTGCAATCGCAACAAATCGCATCGTCACGACTGCGCGCCATCGAGACCGGTCGTTGGGTGGTTCAGGTGGCGCCAACCGGTTTCAGCGCGTTCGTCGATCCGCGTGGCGGCGTACATTCACGAACCAACGTCAGCGAGAGTCGAGTGATCACCCGTGACATCGACCTGCGCAGCGGGAAAACCCTCTACGTGCGACTCGGAGACAAACCATGGATCGCGGCGCTGGCCCTCGCCATGCTCTGGCTCGTGTGGACGCGCCGCAAACCTCTGCGACGTTGACGACGGCGTCAGACCTCGATCATCACCGTCGTTGGACCATCGTTCACCAACTCGACGTTCATGTAGGTCCGAAAACGTCCGGTCTCGACGTGCGCTCCGAGGCGACGAAGTTCCCCGACCACGTGGTCGACGAGCGGTTCGGCATGTTCGGGTCGCGCGGCGGCCGTCCAACCCGGGCGACGACCCGAGGTCGTGTCGCCGTACAAGGTGAACTGACTCACGACCAGGATCGATCGAGTCGTGTCGGCGACCGACAAGTTCATGACTCCGTTCTCATCGTCGATGATCCGCAAGTGCCAGATCTTCTCGGCCAACTTCGTGGCGATGCGCTCGTCGTCGGAGTGGGTGACGCCCACCAGAACCATCAGTCCGCGCTCGATCTCTCCGACGCGGCGCGCAACGTCACCGTCGAGCACGTCCACGGACGCTCGTTTCACTCTTTGCACCAGTGCCCGCACGAGCCGATCGTACGGGCAACAATGTTCCCGTGTACGAATCGGATGTCATCGAGCTTCGATCCCCCGACGGACGACTCGTCGTTCATGTCGACCCCGAACATGGTGGCCGGGTCGCTCGCATCGCGTACAAGGATCGAGAACTTCTCGTCGGTTCCGACCATCCCGAGAGCCACCATCCACTCGGCTGGGGTTGTTATCCGATGATCCCCTTCTGTGGTCGCGTTCGCGGCGCGCGATTGAACTTCCGCAACCGATCGCACGCCTTGGAGGCGGGTGCGCCTCCGCATGCCATACATGGCACCGTCCTCGACCGGGCTTGGATGGTCGATGCGGTCGACCGACAATCGGTGTCGATGTCGATCGATCTCGGAGATCGATGGCCCTTCGCCGGAAGAGCTCGACAGGTCATCAGGGTCGACGATCGAGGCCTGTCGTTGTCCGCGACGGTTCTGGCCATCGATGAAATGCCGGCGATGATCGGTTGGCATCCTTGGTTCGTGAAGCCAGATCGCACGAACTTTCGTCCGACTCACGTTCTGCGCAAGGACGAAGACGGCATCACCACCGATCGATCGATCCCCGCTCCGGACGGCGCGTTGGACGACTGCTTCGAGGGCTCTGACGAACTCTTGACGATGATCATCGACGACGTCGCCGTTTCCCTCTCGAGCGACTGCTCACATTGGGTTCTGTACGACGTCCCGAACCATGCCACCTGCGTGGAGCCACAATCCGGTCCCCCGAATCAGGTGAATGACGCCCCGATCGTGCTCGGCGCGGGCGATTCGATGAGTCGTTGGTTCCGCATCGAATTGGACGAAGCGTGAGCAACGTCACCGACGTTTCGGGCAGACTTTGCGCGAGGAAACCCGCACTGCGATCTCTCGTACGTCGTGCGACTCCCCCACGACCATGACTTCCACACCGTCCGACGCCGACCTCGTCTCCACGTATCTGTCCGGGGATCGCACGGCGCTCGCCGCCATCTACGACCGCTATTCGTCGGGACTGTACGACACGGCCGCGGCGATGCTCTCCGATCGACACGATGCCGCCGACATGGTGCAAGACGTGTTCTGCATCGCGGCCGAACGCTTGGACCAATTGCGCGATCCGAGTCGACTGAAGCCGTGGCTCTATGCGGTGCTGCGCAACGAGGTGTACCGACGCACCAAACGACGTCGTCGCGCCACACCCACCGACTTCCAGTCCGACACGGTTCCCGACGTGGTCGCACCGATTGATCCCGGCGCCGAGGGTGCGTCCGTCGCCTTCGCCGAGTTGGCTGCCCTCGTTCGCGAAGCGGCCGCCGGTCTCGACGAACGAGATCAACTCATCCTCGAGTTGTCGGTACGTCAGGGCCTCGAAGGTGCCGATCTTGCCGACGCCCTCGGCGTCACCGCCGAACAGAGTTATTCATTGGTCCACCGCATGCGCGAGCGCGTCGATCGCAGCCTCGGCGCCTACGTCGTTGCCAAGGCCGGTCGCAAAGAGTGCGACGCCTTGGACGAGATACTGCGCGACTGGGACGGCCGCTTCAGCGTCCTCATTCGTAAACGAGTGGCTCGGCACATCGAGTCGTGCGAGACCTGTGAAGAGACCAAGGGCAAGGTCGCCCCGCTGGCGCTGTTCGGTGCCGCGCCGGTGTTGGCGGCACCGCTCGGTTTGCGCGCCAAGGTTCTGGCGGCCACGTCCAACATCGCGATTCCCAACGGCACGAGCACCGGAACTGGCAACGCGGCTCGCATTCGCTGGCGCGCGAGCGACGGATTCCCTCGGGCCGCGCGCTTCACGCGTCGAACGTTGTGGTGGTCCACGGGGGCCGTGGTACTCGTGGCCACCGGTGCGTTGGTGGGCGCCACGCTGGTTGGATCGTCGTCGGATGATGGCATCACGGCCACGGGCACTCCCGTGACGACCATCTCTGGTGGCTCCGAATCTCCCGACACCGCACCCGGCCACACGACGGACTCCGGGCCAGACACGACGATCGACACGACGATCGACTCCGGGCCAGACACGACGGTCAACACCGGGTCACCGACCACGTCGGCCGCTCCATCGTCCATCGCGCCGACTCCGACAACTTCTCCGCGCTCGTCCACCACCGTGGTGTCGAACGCGATCACCACCACATCGACCGCCGGCGGGGTCGTGCCACCAACGAATGCACCGACCACGACACCCGCGACCACGACACCCGCGACCACGA
>RHCK01000157.1 GCA_010030605.1 Acidimicrobiia bacterium | reverse complement strand
GTGTCATGGATCGCCGTGCGCGAGGTGCGCGGAGCGATCAGGGCCAAGGACCACCTGGCTCGCGTTCTGGTGTGGAGTGGAGCGTCGCTCGCCATCGTGCCGTTGGTGTTGATCGTGGGCTACGTGGTCGGAAAGGGCTATCACGCATTGCGCGTGCAGTTCTTTACGGAGGACCAGCGCTATGTCGGTGCCCTGAGCGACTCGACCGAGGGTGGTGGTGCTCATGCGATCATCGGAACCCTTCAGCAGGTCGGCATCGCCAGCCTCATTGCCGTGCCGCTCGGAATCACCACGGCCATCTATCTCAACGAGGTGAAAGGTCGTCTTGCCAAGCCTCTGCGCACCGTCGTCGACGCCATGAGCGCCGTGCCGTCGATCGTGGCCGGTCTCTTCATCTATGCCGCATGGATCCTCGCTCTCGGCAACCAACAAACTGGCCTCGCCGGTTCGTTGGCGTTGTCGGTCCTCTTCCTGCCCACCGTCACGCGCACCGCCGAAGTCGTGCTTCGTCTCGTGCCGGGCGGATTGCGCGAGGCGTCGCTGGCCTTGGGTGGCACCGAATGGCGAACCACCTCGCGCGTGGTGCTGCCAACCTCGCGGTCGGGACTCGTCACCGCAGTGATCTTGGGCGTCGCGCGCGTCATCGGTGAGACTGCCCCGCTCATCCTCACCGTCGGTGGAGCGTTCATCATGAACTGGAACCCGCTGTCGGGCAAACAGGACTCATTGCCCTTCTTCGTCTTCCGACTCATTCGCTTCCCGCAGGAATCACAGATCGCCCGCGCTTGGACGGGTGCGCTGGTGTTGATGATCCTCGTCCTCATTCTCTTCGTGGTCGCCCGCGCCATCGGCGGTCGTGGGCCCGACCACATCGGTCGATTCAAAAAATGGCGTCTTCAAAGAAAGGGTCTGGCATGACCGACCTCGGAACCACCACCGAAATCCCCACCGTCACCTCGAACGTGGCCACCATCGACGATCGCTCGATCGGAGCCGCCGGCCTGACCGCGAAGAACGTTGCCTGTTGGTTCGGCACCAAGAAGGTGCTCGAAGGTGTCGGCCTCGACATGGCCCCCGGCCAGGTGACCGCGCTCATCGGTCCGTCAGGTTGCGGCAAGAGCACCTTCTTGCGCACGTTGAATCGCATGCACGAACTGGTTCCCGGAGCCACGTTGGGCGGCGAGATCCTCATCAACGGTGTCGACATCTATCGCGGCGCGATCCCCGTCACCGACGTGCGTCGCCGAATCGGAATGGTGTTCCAGAAGCCGAACCCCTTCCCGGCCATGACCGTGGCCGAGAACGTGGTGTCCGGACTGAAGTTGTCGGGCATGAAGGTGTCCAAGTCCGAGCGTGAGGATCTCATCGAGTCCTGCCTCACCAAGGCCGGACTGTGGAATGAGGTCAAGAACCGCTTGGGAGACCCCGGTCGCGCCCTCTCGGGTGGTCAGCAACAACGTCTCTGCATCGCGCGTTCGCTCGCCGTGAGTCCGCAGGTGTTGTTGATGGACGAACCGTGTTCCGCTCTCGACCCCACCTCGACGCGACGCATCGAACAGACGATCAGTGAAATCTCCGAGTCGGTGACCATCGTGATCGTGACCCACAACATGCAACAGGCGCAGCGCGTCTCGGATCGTTGTGCGTTCTTCCTCGCGGCCGAAAACGAGCCGGGACGCATCGTCGAGGAAGGCCTCACCAAGGACATCTTCACCAATCCGCGCGACTCGCGGACCGAGGACTACGTGAACGGACGTTTCGGATGAAAAACTTCGCCCGCTTGGCGATCGCTTCGGCGCTCGCTTCTTCGCTCGTCGTGTCGACGAACTTCACCGCGGCTTCCGCGTCGGATCCGGTCGACGGAGCCGGATCCACCTGGAGTCAGATCGCGGTCGACCAGTGGCGCGCCGATGTCGCCCGCCAGGGTTTGGTGGTGAATTACCAAGGCGTCGGCTCGACCGCCGGTCGAGTGGCCTATTACCAAGCACAAGTCGACTTCGCGGTGAGTGAAATTCCGTTCCAGGTCGCCCAGTACGACCGTCAGGGAAACCTGCTCGCCGACGAAACGCAGTTGGCCGCCTCGCGCCCGTACGCCTACTTGCCGATCGTGGCCGGTGGAACGTCGTTCATGTACAACCTGAAGGCGAACGGGCAACGCATCACCGACCTGAAGCTGTCCCCCGCCACCGTGGCCAAGATCTTCACCGGTCAGATCACCATGTGGAACGACCCTCTGATCGCGGCCGACAATCCGCAACGCGTCATGCCCGCCACCCGCATCAAGCCGGTCGTCCGATCCGACGGTTCCGGCACCACGGCCCAGTTCACCGCGTTCATGGTGTCCGAGACGTCATCGGACTGGAACGTGTTGTGTCAGCGCGCGAACCTCGGCTCGTCGTGTCCCTCGACATCGCTGTACCCCGATTTTCCGAACTCCGGTTTCGCGGCGCAACAATTCTCCGACGGCGTGGCCAACTTCGTGGCCGCCCAGTACAACGACGGCGCCATCACCTACGTCGAATACGGATACGCCAAGGAGCGCGGATTCCCCGTGGCTTCGCTGAAGAATGCCTCGGGTAACTACACGCAACCAACCGCCGTCAACGTGTCGGTCGCGTTGCAAGGTGCGCGCATCAACAGCGATGGCACACAGGTTCTGAGTGGCGTGTATCGCAACTCCGATGCGCGCGCGTATCCGGTCTCGAGCTACTCGTACATGATCGTGCCCACGACCGAAGCCGCGCCGTTCACGGCCGCCAAGGGCGCGAGCCTGTCGGAGTACATCTTCTATTTCTTGTGTGCCGGTCAGCAGAAAGCCGAACAGTTGGGTTACGCACCACTACCGCGCAACCTCGTCGAGTTCGGTTTCGATGCCGTGGCTCGCATCCCCGGCGCGATCGCCGCGCCGGCCATCGACCAATGCAGTAACCCCACCATCACCGGTGGCTTCCTCGTTCCGAAGGCCACCACCGCACCGACCACCGCACCGAGCAATGGTGGGACGTCGGGCGGAACCGGCTCGGGCGGAACCGGCTCGGGCGGAACCGGCGGAACATCGTCCAGCACGACGGTTCCCGGCACCACGACCGAGTCGACGATTCCGGGGGCCTCTGGCGAACCCGGATCCGTCGACACCTCGGGTGAAGTGACCGGTGATGCCAGCGGAGGTGGCTCGGCCATCGCCACGCCCGGTGTCGCCATGGCCACGAGCGTCGAGATCGATACCGAAGGTTCCGGAACGTCGCCACTCGTGTACGTCGTCATCACGTTCTTGATTTTGGCCATCGCGTTCGCGCCGCCCCTGATTGCCGGGCGACTTCGTCCGTCGGTGAAGCAGTAGCGTCTCCAGAGCCAGCGAGAGAAAGTGGAGCGAATGAATCCCAAGCGTGTTCTCGTCGCCATGTTGGCGCTTCCCGCGCTCCTGATCACCGGATGTTCGGGAGATGATGCTTCGCCGTCGACCACACAAGTGGAAATTGGTACCCCGGATCCGCCGATCCCTTCCGAGGTGAACGCCATTCCGTTCACGGTTGGAGCGTTGGCCGCGGCGGGAAACGCCGAGGTCTTGATGAAGTTTCCCGACGGTGCTCCGGATGTTCCCGAGGGCTACCTCGTTCTCGATGTGACCGTGAACAGCGGTGCGCTCGAACCTTTCACCATCACTCCCGAGATGTTCCGCGTGTACACATTGGATGGTCGCTCGTACACACCCGTCGCGGTCGGTGACATCGCCCAATTCGGAAACGTGGAACTCGCCACCAAACAGAGTTACAGCGCCCTGTTGGCCGTCGAGATCGCCACCGACTCGGAACCCGCTCTGTTCCTGGCCGACTTCACCGATCTTGGTGACCGTTTCTTCGCCGTCGCGTTCTCGCTCGACCCCAACTTTGTGCCGGTTGCTCCGGAAGAGTGATCAGCCCGAGTGATCAGGCCGGCAGAGACCCGATGGTCTCGTTCGGACCGACCGCTTCCCATTCACCTCGACGATGCACGAGCGCCGACGTCGACGGCAAGAACACCACCGGTACGTTCGCCAGTTTCTTGGTCCGCGCGTGACGATCGGGCGTGACTTTCTCCGCCTGCGCCACTACCGCCATCCCGGTGACGAGACCCAACCCCAATGCCAGCGCACCACCACGGGGATCGATCATCGGATCGCACAATGCCGAGGCCGGTGAGCCCGAGCCCACCACGACTCCGCCTTCCTTCAACACGTGTTGCAGGGCGTCGAAGATCGGCGTGTCCTTGATGACACTGCGCAAATGAATCGGGTTGTCGCCCACCAGCCACACCGCGTCGGCCTTGCGCACCACGTGGGCCGCTTCGTCCTCCATCGCTTCGACGCGACGCATCACCATCAACGCATCGACTTCCACGCCGAGACGCTCGCCCCACGACATGGCCGCAGTCACCAGAATCTCGGGTCGCTCGAAAGCATCGGCGGTGGGGAGCACCACAACCTTCTTCGCCTTCACATCGCTTAGAAGTCGGCGGTCGAGATCATCGTGGGCGACGAACGCTCCGCCACCCTGAAAAACGATGGTGCCTGTGTTCTTGGTGCCTTTGTTTTCGGAGTCGCCCATCTTCGGAGCGTACGCCATCAGGCCGCTTCGAGCAGATGCGCCTCGAGTGCCCGCCAATGATCGTCGGTGACTCCGATGG
>RHCK01000156.1 GCA_010030605.1 Acidimicrobiia bacterium | reverse complement strand
ACGCCACGGTTCCCGACACCAACGCGTGCGGAGCCTCCCACGGCACGAAGTGTCCGCAATCCCGCAACAAGAAGGGCCCCACGTGCTTGGCGAACACCACCGCGGCCATGCGATCGAACGCGGGATAGATCACGTGATCCGACGGTCCGTACATGACCAACGTGGGCGTGACCTCGTTGCGACCCATCAGGGTGGGTTCCGGTCGCTTGGTGGGATCGAAGGCGCTCTCGTACGCCCCGAACGAGTTTCGCAAGGTGGTCGCATCGGCGAAGGGCTCGGTGTGGAAGTCGACATCGACCGCCGAGAAGGTGCCCGGATGCGCCCAAAAACGACTGGTGTAGAACGTCGAGATGTAGGCGCGACGAGCGACCGGAGTCGAAAGTTCCTCGGCCAATCGATCGGCGTCGGTGCCCTGACGAACGAAGTAGTCGGCCGATTCGCGAGGGGCGCGCGTTCCGTCGATGTTCGCCATGCGTTCCTTGTCGAACGGCAAAGGTGAATTGAAGAGGATCATGCGATCGACGAAGTCCGGGTAACGCATCGCCATGTCCTGGATCACGGGACCACCCAGATCGCCGCCAAGAACGACGACCTTGTCGTAACCCAGATGATCGTGCACGAGAGCGTGCAGGTCGCGCGAGTGGGCGACGGTGTCGTAACGACCGTCGGGCGCCGGCGCGCTATCGCCGAAACCGCGCAAGTCGGGAACGATCACATCGAATCCGGCGGCAACGAACGGTTCGATCACTTTCCAGAAGATGCGCTTGCTCTCGGGCCAACCGTGCACGCACAACAAGGCGACCCGCGTGCCACTGACGTGAGCCTTCTCGTGCACGAAGGCCTGTTCGAAACCGCGGGGTGCCGCCCGTTTCACGTCGAATCGATTCGGATCGATGCTCACGTCGCCACCGTACCCGTAGCCTTTCGCCATGGACGCACGGGAATTCCGCGAGAACGGACACGCGGTCATCGAGTTGATCGCGAACTATCTCGAGACCATCGGCGACCGGCCCGTCACCTCCGATGTCGCTCCGGGTGATGTGCGGGCTCGACTCCCCGAGCACCCGCCAACGGCTCCCGAATCGTTCGACGCCGTGATGCGCGACGTGGCCGACATCGTGATCCCCGGACTGACGCATTGGCAACACCCGAATTTCTTCGCCTTCTTCCCGGGCAACTCGTCGTACCCGTCGATCCTGGCCGATCTGTTGACCGCGGGTCTCGGAGTTCAGGGAATGAGCTGGTTGTCGAGCCCCGCCTGCACCGAGGTCGAAACGTTGATGCTCGATTGGATGCAAGAACTGCTCGGCCTGCCCGAACGTTTCCGCAGCACGTCGAGCAACGGCGGCGGCGTGATTCAAGGTTCGGCGAGCGAAGCAACGTTGTCGTCGATTCTCGCCGCGCGTTGGAAGCGCACCGGTGGCCGAGTGAACGCCGACGGCGACACGTCGAAACTGATCGCGTATTGCACGTCGCAGGCGCACAGCAGCATCGAGAAGGGGTTGCGCATCGCCGGCATCGGAACGGCGAACATTCGCATCGTTCCCCACGACGAGAACTTCGCCATGAACGTGGACGCCCTGCGATCGATGGTGGAGAACGACGAACGAAGCGGACTGATGCCGTTCTGGGTGTGCAGCACGCACGGCACGACTTCGTCGGGAGCCATCGATCCGACGGCGCGCATCGCCGACGTGGCCCGCGCACACGACATGTGGCTGCACGTCGATGCGGCCATGCACGGCATCGCGGCTTTGGAACCCTCGCTGCGTTGGGTGAACGACGGCCTCGAGTTCGCCGACAGTTATTGCACGAACCCACACAAGTGGATGGGCGTCAACTTCGACTGCGATTTGTTCTGGACCGCCGACCGCACCGCGTTGCTCGGCGCGCTCAGCATCCTGCCCGAGTACTTGCGATCGGCCGCCGCACAATCCGGTGCCGCCATCGACTATCGCGATTGGCAGATCCCGCTCGGTCGGCGTTTCCGATCGTTGAAACTGTGGTTCAGCATCCGAACCGAGGGCATCGATTCGTTCCGCGACCTGATCAATGGTCACCTCGACATGACGCGACGTTTGGCCGAGCTGGTGAGCGCCGACCCGCGTTTCGAGATCGTGGCGCCACACCCGCTGAACCTGCTGTGCATCCGTCTGAAAGGCGACACCCCCGAGCACGGCGATGCTCTCACCGACGCCCTCATCGAGTCGGTGAACGCCACGCGCCGGGTGATGTTCACCCGCACGGTGCTGGACGGACGCAGCGTGTTGCGCTTCAGCATCGGCAGCCGCACCACCACCTGGGAACACGTGGCATCGGCTTGGGGTTTGTTGCAGGAGCGGGCGTAGACTCGCGTTCACAATCGAACACACCCCGTGCGGGGTTTTGGTGAAAGTCCAAACCGGCGGTACAGCCCGCGAACTCCGGAGGAGCAATCCCCCGGAGCCGACTTGGTGAAATTCCAAGGCCGACGGTCACAGTCCGGATGGGAGCACGGGTACGAATCGGCTTGGCCGCGCCATGACCCGTCCGTCGACGGGGATGGTTCGTCCGTCGTCGTGCCTGCGTTGTCATCTCCCCGCTCGGGTCGAGAGCAGGAAACACCATGATGGCCAACGACGAGATGAACAACGACGAGCGGAGCATGAAGATGGCGATCAATGCCGCGTCCGACGTTCGTCGTCGCACGTCTCCGAACCCGTGGGTGGGCTGCGTGGTGCGTTGCGTCGACGGACGCACCTTCGTCGGCGCCACCGAACCGCCCGGCGGACGACACGCCGAGATCGTGGCCCTCGACGCGGCCCGAGCCGCCAGTGCCGACGTGCGCGGAGCAACCGTGTTCACGACGCTCGAGCCGTGCAGTCATCACGGTCGCACCGGACCGTGCGCCAAAGCGTTGATCGAGGCCGGCGTGGCTCGAGTGGTGACCGCCATCGAAGATCCCGACACGAATGTCGCCGGTCGTGGCCACACCATGTTGCGCGATGCCGGTGTGGTGGTGGACGTCGGGTGCCTGGCCGACGAGGTCGGCGAACAGCTCCTCCCCTATCTGCATCACCGACGCACCGGCCGACCGTTCGTGGTTCTGAAGATGGCCACCACCATCGACGGTCGCACCGCCGCGGCCGACGGCACCAGTCGCTGGATCACCGGTGACACGGCCCGCACCGCCGTGCACGCGTTGCGCGCCGACAGTGACGCCATCGTGGTGGGTGCCGGCACCGTGCGCGCCGACGATCCCGAGTTGACCACCCGCTTGGTCGACGGTCCATCTCCGCGTCGCATCGTGTTGGGCCGCGCCCCCGCGGACGCCCGCGTTCACCCGTGCACGGAATGGACCGATTCGTTGGATGCTCTCCTCGATCGACTCGGCGCCGATGGCGTGTTGCAGTTGATGGTCGAGGGCGGTGCCACCGTGGCGTCGTCGTTCCACGAAGCCGGCCTCGTGAATCGTTACGTGGTTCATGTGGCACCGGCGTTCCTCGGCGATCGCGGACGACCCATGTTCACCGGATCATCGGCCTCGACCATGGACGACATACGTCGCGGGCGTCTGGTGTCCACACGCGTTCTCGGCGACGACATCGAAATCGTCATCGACCCCCGTCCCACCAACAAGGAGCACACATGAGCAGCGATTTTTCCTTCGCCCCGATCGAGGACGTCGTGGCCGCCATCGGCCGCGGCGAAATGGTGGTGATGGTCGACGACGAGGATCGTGAGAACGAAGGCGACCTCATCATGGCCGCGCAGTTCGCCACCGCCGAGAAGATCGCGTTCATCGTTCGGCACACGTCCGGCGTGGTGGTGGCACCGCTCACCGGTGAACGTTGCGACGATCTGCGTTTGCCGCTGATGGTCGAGCACAACACCGAGAGCCACCGCACCGCGTTCACCGTGTCGGTCGATCTCATCGACGGAACGAGCACCGGCATCTCGGCATCCGACCGCGCGGCCACGTTGCGCGCGTTGGCCGATCCGCAGGTGGGATTCGCCGCTTTCGCCCGACCCGGCCACATCTTCCCGTTGCGCGCCCGCGAAGGCGGCGTGTTGAAGCGCGCCGGGCACACCGAGGCCGCCGTCGATCTGGCGCGCATGGCCGGCGTCGAGCCGGCGGGAATCATCTGCGAGATCGTGAACGAGGACGGATCAATGTCGCGCTTGCCGCAGTTGATCGAATTCAGCCGACAGCACGGCTTGCTGTTGTCGAGCATCGCCGAGCTCATCAAGTACCGACGCCGCCACGAGAAGCTGGTCACGCGCATCGGTCAGGCTCAGGTGCCCACCGATTGGGGCACGTTCACATGCACCGCTTATCGCAGTCATCTCGACGACACCGAACATCTGGCGTTCAGCATGGGCGACGTCGATGACGGTCAACCCTCGTTGGTGCGCGTGCACAGCGAATGCCTCACCGGTGACGTGTTCAGTAGTCGTCGTTGCGACTGTGGTCCGCAGTTGAACTCGGCCATGGCGCTCATCGCCAAGGAGGGTCGCGGCGTGGTGGTGTACCTGCGCGGCCACGAGGGTCGCGGTATCGGTATCGGTCACAAGATTCGCGCGTACTCGTTGCAAGACGGCGGCCTCGACACCGTGGACGCCAACACCGAACTCGGCTTGCCCGTCGACAGTCGCGAATACGGAATCGGCGCACAGATTTTGGCCGACCTCGGTGCGAA
>RHCK01000155.1 GCA_010030605.1 Acidimicrobiia bacterium | reverse complement strand
TGTTCGAAGTCGAGATCGGCCACCACTTCCAAGTCCTGGCCTCGAGGTGGACCGGCCGGCCCGCGTTGCTGTCCGAAGGGACTGCCGCCGCCGAAGAACGTTTCGAAGATGTCGCCCAATCCGCCGCCGCCGCCGAAGAAGTCTCCGGCACCGGCCGACGCTCCGGCCTCGCCGAATCGGTCGTAGCGCGCACGCGCGTCGGGATCACTCAACACCTCGTAGGCCTGGGCGACTTGCTTGAACTTTTCTTCGGCCGCCGCATCACCCGGGTTGGCGTCGGGATGAAGCTGACGGGCCTTCACGCGGTAGGCCTTCTTGATGTCGTCAGCCGACGCATTACGCGACACACCGAGCAATTCGTAGTAGTCAGCCATGTCGGTACACCATCTCGCGACACAGTCAACCGCCCGCGGGCGGCGACCGTCTACTCAGCCCTCACCCAGACGACGCCCGAGTCGATCGGAGACCACTTCGACGGTGGCGAGCGCCTGCGGGTAGTCCATGCGGGTGGGGCCCAACACCCCGACTGTGCCCATCTGCTGACCGTCGACCACCACGGGGGCCACGACAACGGAACAGTTCGCCAGTGGCTCGACACCGTGCTCGGCGCCGATGGCCACGCTCAATCCGCGATTCAGAATGTCGCGCACCAACGACACCACCAGGTATTGCTGTTCGAGGGTCTGCAGCACCTGACGAACCACGTCCACCGCGTCGAACGCGGACGCCATGGAAGACGCTCCGCCGACGAACACCGGGTTGTCGGCGCTGGCACCACGAAGCGCGGCGGCCGCCTTGGCACACACCGCGTCCACGCCGGGTTCGCCCGACGGCGACACATCACCCAGATCGGCCAGGGTGCGACCGACCAGCGCCCGTTGCAGATGGACCGTCACCGCGCCCAAACGAGTCTCGGAGACTTCCGCGTCGAATTCCAGGTGCTGACTCTCGACGGAACCGTTCGACATCACGGCGACCACCATTGCTTGGCGGGCCGACAGACCGACCACTTGCACCGACCGAATCTCGGCTTGTTCCACCTTGGGACCCATCACCACCGAGGCGTAATTGGTGAGTCCGGCCACCAAGTGCGATGTGCGGGCCAGCAGTTCCTCCATGCGACCGTGCGCACCATCGAAGAACTGACGCACTTGAGTGACCTTCACGTCGTCGAGACGCCCGGGCTGGCTCAGGTGATCGACGAAAAAGCGATACCCCTTGTCGGTGGGAATTCGACCGGCCGAGGTGTGGGGCTGGGTGAGGAAACCCTCTTGCTCGAGAACGGCCATCTCGTTGCGCACGGTGGCCGAGGAGACGTTGATGTCGTGCGCGGTGGCGATGTGCGTCGAGCCCACGGGTTGGCCGGAGCCGATGTATTCCTGCACCACTGCTCGCAGGATGGCGGTCTTGCGATCATCAAGCATGGTGATCAGTAGTTTAGTACCGCCCCGCCCTCCCCCATTGGGCGCGAAAACACGTCATTTCCGACGGTCTGTGCGCCCAACGACGCAGCGGTATTGATCATTGGGGAAATTCACCCCCAAAAATGACGTGAAAACGATCCCAATGGGTGGGGTGGGTTAGCCGAGGGCTTTGAGGCGAGCCAGTGATTCATCTCGCTCCACCGCATGATCCACGATCGGCGCCACGTACCCCAGCGGCGCTCCCCCGCCCTTGCCACCCGGCGCATGAATGATCGACGTCGGCAAATCGGCCACCTCGGGCACGAACCGACGCACATAGTCACCGTTCGGGTCGTAGCGCTCGCCCTGCAAAGCCGGATTGAACACCCGGTAGTACGGGGCCGCGTCGGTGCCCGTTCCCGCCGTCCACTGCCAACCGTGCGAATTGCTCGCCAAGTCGCCGTCCATCAGATGACTCATGAAATGTCGCGCGCCCCACTGCCACGGCAAGTGCAGATCCTTCACCAAAAAGCTGGCCACGATCATGCGCACGCGATTGTGCATCCAACCCGTTTGCTTCAATTCGCGCATTCCGGCGTCGACGATCGGGTAACCCGTTTCACCTCGGCACCACGCCGCGAAACGCTCCTCGGCCACCGGACCTTCGTCGTGCACCATCGCGTCCATCTTGCGATTCAGGTTGCGCCAGCCCGAATCGGGGAACCGGAACAACACGTCGCCATAGAACTCGCGCCACGCGATTTCACTTCGGAAATGATCGTGGGCCTTCCCGCCCTGCAGGTCGCTCAACAGTTGCCGCGGATGAACGATTCCCCATCGCAACGCGGTCGACATTCGACTGGTTCCGGCCACACCAGGATCGTTGCGTCGTTCGTCGTAGCCATCGAGTCCATCGGACCCACGATCGCGGAACTCGGCCCACTGCTCGTGAACCGCGCGTTCGGTGAATGCCGGCAGATCGAAGTCGACGTCGGGACGCGGCGGACGACCTTCGCACGGAACGGTCGGGGCACCCACCCAGTTCGGGTCGAGCGGTGCGTCCAACGGCCGCTCCCAACCGTGCACCAACCAACGCTTCGAGAACGGAGTGAAAACGGAGTACGAGGTGCCGTCATCTTTCGTCACCGAGCCGGGGTTCACCGCGTACGGAGAGCCCACGAATCGCAACGGCACGCCCCGCGCTGACAAGCGTTCGGTCACCGCGGCGTCGCGCCGTGATCCGTACGGAGCGAAATCCCGCGCCGCATACACCGCCGAGGCACCGACCTCGGCCACCAACGCCGGAATCACGTCGAGGGGATCTCCGTAGCGGTACACGAGTGCTCGACCCATCGCATCGTCGAGGGCGTTCAACGCCTCGCACATGTACGCCCGTCGAGGCGCGCCGGACCGTGACATCAGCAATGGGTCCACCACGAAAACGGGCACCACATCGGAATGCTCGGCCAACGCCGTCAACAGAGCCGGGTTGTCGGCGAGTCGAATGTCTCGTCGGAACCACATGATGGCGCGCGTCATGCGCGCCAACTTACGAGAACCGCAGACGAATTGCGTTGGCGTGCGCCGGGAAACCTTCCACGTCGGCCAGAGCGATCACGCTCGGAGCGATTCGACGCAGAGCATTCTCGTCGGCGCGGGCCACCGCGGTGCGCTTCAAGAACGCGTCCACCGTCACGCCACTCGTGACACGAGCGAATCCGTTGGTGGGCAACGACGCCGGACATCCGATCACGAAGTTCGCCGCCGAGAACGGAGTGTGCTGACCAATCAGAATCTCACCCGCGTGCACCAATCGATCGACGACGTCATCGACCTTGTCGGCCGACACCGCCACCTGCAGGTGTTCCGGAGCGAATGCATTGGCCACGTCGGCCGCCTCGGCGAACGAACCGACCACCACGCACCCACCGTTCACGCCCAACGACGAGGCAGCCGCTTCGGCTCGCTCGGCCGGCAACAACGCGATCTGCTTCGACAGTTCCGCGTCCACCGCGCTCGCCAGCGATGCCGACGTGGACACCAACAACGTGCAGCTATCGGTGCCGTGTTCGGCCTCGATCAACAAGTCGGCGGCCAAGCGCACCGGGTCCGCGGTGTCGTCGGCGATCACCAAACTCTCGGTGGGCCCGAGAGCCATCTGAGTCGACGTTCCGTATCGCTGAACTTCCATCTGTGCCACGGTCACCGGCAACGAACCCGGACCCATGATCTTCACGACCTTGGGAATGGTTTCGGTTCCGAACGCCAAGGCGGCCACACCCGCCGGTCCGTTCACGCGATACACGTCGCGCAAGCCCAGAGCCCGCGCCACCATCAACACCACCGGATCGACAGCACCGTTCGCGCCGGGCTTGGGCGGCACCACCACCGCCACGCGCGGAACTCCGGCCACCACGGCCGGCGCACCAAGTTGGGCCAACACGCTCGGGTAGCTGGCTTTGCCACTCGGGCAGAACAAGCCGGCCGAGGCGATCGCGCTCGTGCGCTCTCCCACCATCAAACCCGGATCGCTTTCGAACGACCAGTTGCCGCGATGGGTCATCACCTGTTCGTTGAATCGTCGAATGTGGTCGATCATGTCGTCGATGGCCGACACCAGTTCGGCCGACACATGCTTCGGGGCGGCGTCCCACTCGGCATCCGAGACGCGCAGACCCGACGGGTCGACATCGACCTTGTCGAACGTGCGCAAAGCGTCGCACACCGCGGCATCGCCACGTTCGCGCACATCGACCACCAGCTTCGCGATCTGCTCGCGCAGTTGGGGGGCGATCACCTTGTTCAGATCACGGTCGAGCAACGCGTCACGATCGTCGGCCGACATGGTCGACCAATCCAACATGCGCAGAACCGAACCGCGGGACATGGGCTCAGGGTACCGGCGTTACTTCGACCCGACGGTGTCGGTTTTTCCCATGACGTTCTCCGCACCTGTCACCGCGACCGTCTCCGCACCTGTCTCCGTGAACATCAGCGCGATGAACGCCACGGCCACTGCCACCAACGAGATCAAACTGCCGTAGGCCAACGCCCATTCGGCGCCCCACGAGTCGGCGATCACACCGGTGATCGGCCCACCGATCGGCGTCGAACCGAGGAACGCCACCGCCGACAACGCCAGCAGTCGACCCCGCATGTCGGCCGGACACTTCTGCTGAACGAGTCCGTTGAAACTCGACAGGAACCCGGCGCCACCGACCCCGAGCGGAATCGCGCCGACGAAAGCCCACCACCCCGATGGCGCCCAGGCCACGAGAGGTCCGGACACGCCGAGAAGGGTCACGCTGGC
>RHCK01000154.1 GCA_010030605.1 Acidimicrobiia bacterium | reverse complement strand
CTCCTCGACCTCATCCAGGAGGGCAACCTCGGCCTCATGCGCGCCGTCGAGGGCTTCGATCACCAGAAGGGTTTCAAGTTCTCGACCTACGCCACGTGGTGGATTCGACAGTCCATTGGTCGCGCGCTCGCCGACTCCTCGCGAACCATTCGCGTTCCGTCGCACGTGCGCGAGGTCTACTCCCTGATCGACCAGAGCACCGACAAGTTGGCCGCCGAACTCGACCGCCAACCAACCGTCGAGGAAGTTGCCGAACTGTCCGGTGTCAGCCCCGAGCGAGTGGCCTTGGTCCGCCAACACCGCCGTCCCTTGGTGTCGCTGTCCACCCCTCTCGACGCCGAAGGCGAAACCGAACTGGGCGAGATCATTCCCGACGACGGGGCGATCTCCCCGTACGAGGCGGCCGCGGCCGCGCTCGAGAAGCGGGCCCTCACCGAACAGCTCCGCCGTCTCGAAGAGCGCGAGGAAGAGGTGCTTCGGGCCCGATTCGGGATCGATGGCGTGCCGCTGACCTTGGCCGAAATCGGCGACAAGATGGGCGTCACCCGCGAACGAGTCCGTCAGATCGAAGCTCGTGCGTTGGGCAAGTTGCGCCATCCCAGCGTGTCCCGCGTGTGGCACGAGGGTCAGCGGGCCGCCGACGCCGGCTGATCGTCACAGAGGCAGACGCCGCCGAACGTCGATCGCCTGATCGATCAGGTCTCGGTGCGCGACCACCGGGGTGCGACGCATCGAGTGATCGAGCGTGAACAGATCCCGGCCCTGAGCGTCGCGAACCTCGACGCCGACTTCGGAACACACCAACGCGGCTCCGGCGTAGTCCCAGATTCCGTGAGCGCTGGGACTCATGTCGATGAACGCATCCACGGTTCCGTCGGCCACGAAGCAGATGTCGATCGCCGAGGCCCCGAACGAGCGGAACTGTCCCCAACCCGCCGTCTCGGGAGGCCGACCCGACACCGCGACCAGCGCATCCGCCCACGTCGCCAACCCGGGGCGAGCGATGGGTCGGCCATTGCGCCACGCCCCGTCACCACGAATCGCCCACCATCGAGGGCCGCCGGCTTGATGAGCCACCAACGACACCACTGGTCCGTCGGCATCGACGGCGCATAGCGACGTGGCGCAGTGCGGGACTCCCCGACTCGCGTTGGTCGAGCCGTCGAGGGGATCGACCACCACGACGATCGGGAGATCCAGGTTTTCTGACCCGCTCTCTTCGGACAGCACCCCGCACCCCGCGGCGCGGAGTCGCTCGAGCACCACGGCGTCGGCCACCAGATCGGCGGCGTATTGCGAGTCGCGTCCACCCGATGGACCCCAGTCGGTCACCCCATCCAGTGCGTCGGCCACCGCGTCGGCGATCTCGTGGAACAACGAGAGCAGGGACTCC
The DNA here is from genome assembly GCA_010030605.1 of Acidimicrobiia bacterium. Lineage (GTDB taxonomy): Bacteria > Actinomycetota > Acidimicrobiia > Acidimicrobiales > Ilumatobacteraceae > Casp-actino8. The sequence continues at coordinate 3,330 of RHCK01000154.1, read as the reverse complement.
GGAGACACGAGGTCGAGAGTAGTGTCGGCAGGGTCGTATCGGGAGCCACGTGGGTGGCGGAGGCGGAGAGGTGACATGGCGTTCATCGACGTGGCCGGTTTCGTCTCCGACATGAAGAGCCATGCCGTCGACCACGGTTTCCACGTGCACGACGAACGCCACTTCGTCGAGACGTACTCGTTGCGACAACTGTGGGAAGTGGACCTGCATCCCGAAGAGGCCTGTGACGGGCCGATCGACTTGCACCTGTCGCTCGAAGTGGACCCCCGCGCCCTGCTCGGGTTCGAGGACGAGATGGCCAAACTCGACGATCCCGACGCCGATCCGCCGACCGGGTTCGAGTTCCCTTTGTTGTTCACCTGGGCCTTGCCGCCTCTGTCGCGTCCCCCGGACCTGTTGGTGTTGGCCACCGAATTGGCCGGATTGGGCGGCACCGAATTGCCCCTCGAACTGTCCGCCATCGATTCCACCGCATCGGTCATCGACGCCCCCGAACGTCGTCTCTCGATCGTGGCCCGACTGTCGGTGTCGTTGGCCGATGTGTATGTGAACGACGACAGTGCGTTCTGCCGCATCCTCGAGAAGTGCGGCGACGTCAGCCTGTTCCTGCTCGAGCGCGCACCCGTGTGGGTGGGCGGCGAGTGAGGGCCTCATTCCACGATTCACGCGACCTCTCGTGACAGACTGACGTCGTGAACGTCGCCGAACTCATCGACATCCTCCGCGACTTCGAACCCGACACCATCGTCGAGATGGCCATCGTGGCCCCGGTGTCTCCCGACGCCGACGAGATCACCGTCGATCAGTTCGAGGTCGAGGGCGTGATGTTGCGTGATCCCGCCGACAGTGGTGGCGATCAGGTGGTGTGGCTCATCGGCGGAGATTCCAACGACGTCGAGGAGTTCATCGACGCCATGGAGTCCGTGTCCGGGGAATCCGCGCCTGGGGAGATGCACTCCGCGCACCGCGCCGACGTCATCGATCTCGAGCGAGCCACCACCTCTCGCCGTTGAACCGATCCGCATAGAGTTCGCTCCATGGGTTTCTCCTATCGCAAACGAGTTCGCACCGGACGTCGGTCGTGGTTGAACATTTCCAAGCGGGGCGTGAGCGGGAGCGCGAGGTTCGGGCCGTTCACCGTCAACTCGCGAGGACGTACCTCGTTGCGGCTCGGCAAAGGGCTCAGCTACCGAGGTGGCTGCGCCACGGTCCTCGTTGTTGGCGTGGGACTGTTGGCTTCGGCCGTCGGGATGTTGATTCGGTGACTTCTTTCGTCGCGGCGCAACTGCCGCTGCGACCTTTCCCGCACGGCACCGAACAGCCCGGTGAACTCGGGGACCACATCATGGGAATGAACGTGCTTGGGTGGTTGACCGAGCATCCGGTCGCGGTCTGGGGCGAACGCTGGATGCGTGCCGGATGTCTGAACGTCACGTTCTCGCGACCGATGGTGGCGGGACAAACCTTGTCGGTCGACGTCGAATCGCATGCCTCGTCCCTGAACATTCGATACGAAGACGCTAATGGTCGCGTGTGTGCCACGGGTGTCGCCACCATCGACTCGACTGATCGAACGCACTCCTTTCGGGACGAGAACCCGACGTTGGAACGACTGACGCCCGACGCATCGTCGCTCGATGGCGCGCTTCTTTCCCGAATGACGTTCCGGTTCGACGCCGACCGTGATCTGGCATTCCTCGACGACCGACCCGACGCCAACGACTGGCAGAGTCGCCGCTGGGCGCACCCGGCCTGGCTGGGCACCGCCACGAACGCGGTGATCATGCGCCACATCGACTTCGGGGACCGCGAACGCCATCCGGGCCGCTGGCTCCAGGTGTCCACCGAAGTCGACGTGATGAGGCCGATCGAGGACGGCGCGGAGATCGACACCTTCTCGCGTATTCGACGCGTCTCTCGCCTCGGCCGGGATGGTCGCCATCAGGTGGCTCACCTCGAATGCACGTTTTGGGCCGGGGCCCAGCCCGCGGCCCGCGTGACCAACGCCTTCATCTTCGCTGACGCATCCCGAGTCGTGCCACAGCCCTGAACAAGACTGCTCCCATGGCTTTCGGACAACCGGCGGGACCTCCCGCTTCCAAACAGCAACTGAACGAACTTCTCGAATTGTTGATCGCCGCCGGCCACACCGACTTTCGAGATGCCCGCGGACCGATGCAGTTCAATCAGCGTCAAGCCGCTGGCCGTTTCACCCGTCAGGAAGCCGACGACTTCATCGACCAATTGCGCGCCGAGGCCGAGTTCGACGAAGCCATCGCCTCCGTCTCCGAACCCGTCTCCCCCAAGCCGACTCCACAACGGCTCACCGCTCACCAAAAGACCGCCAAGTCATTGCCCGATTCCGTTCTGGCGGCCGAACTGCAAAGTCGCGGTTGGATCGTGGTCGAACCCTGACGTTCAGGCCGCGAACAACGGAGACGAAATCAGGTAGTCGGCCGTGGCCCGATTGCATGCCGTCGGCGTGTCGTACACCACCGCGATGCGCAACAGAGCCCGCACGTCCGGATCGTGGGGTTGAGGTTCGAGCGGATCCCAAAAGAACACCAGCATGTCCACCTCGTTCTCACAGATGAGAGCTCCCAACTGCTGATCGCCACCCAACGGGCCGCTGCGCAAACATCGCACATCGAGCCCCACCTGTTCGCGCAACATGGCCCCGGTCGTGCCGGTGGCCACCAGGTCGTGACCGGCCAGCGTTGTCCGGTTGATGCGCGCCCATTCGATGAGGGCCGCTTTCTTGTGGTCATGAGCCACGAGAGCGATCTTGCGACGTCGTGCGGTGGTCATCGGTTCTCCGTCCGTTTCGTTCGACTGTAGCGAGCGTGCTGATCAACCGATCCGCAGGGGCCCATGGTCCATATGCGGCAACACCAGTCGACCGAAGCGTTCGCATTCATCGAGATGCGGGTATCCCGACAGGATGAACGCGTCGATTCCCATCGAGCGGTAGTCGTTCAATTTCGCCAGCACTTGATCGGGGTCGCCCACGATCGCCGCGCCGCAGCCACTACGACCGCGCCCGATGCCAGTCCACAGGTTCGGTTCCACGTATCCGTCGTCGGCCGCCGCGGACCGCAACTCGGCCTGACGACGAACTCCGACCGATCCACTGTCGAGAGATCGGGCGCGAATCTGCGCGCCCACCTCGTCATCCAGTGCGGCGACGATGTGGTCGGCGGCGCGGCGGGCGTCGTCCTCGGTCTCGCGCACCACCACGTGCGCCCGGTATCCGAATCGCAGAGTTCGACCGTGTCGAGCCGCGCGTCCGGTCATGTCGTCGATCAGGTCGGCGATGCGCTCGCGCGTGTC
>RHCK01000153.1 GCA_010030605.1 Acidimicrobiia bacterium | reverse complement strand
GACGAACCAGTCGATGGTGACGAACCAGTCGATGGTGACGAACCAGTCGATGGTGACGAACCAGTCGATGGTGACGAACCAGTCGATGGTGGTGATGTCGCCGGCTGCGCTGCACCTGACGTCGACGAGGACCGCGTGGTCGTCGTTGTCGTTCGTTGGCCAGAACCATCAGAGCTCGAAGCTTGGGTGGTCGTTGGGTCGCTCACGAGAGACGATGTCGTCGCGGAAACGTCGGTTGTGCTCGAGTTCGCCGACACCTCGTCGATGGCCGGAATGGACGAGCTGCCATTGCGGGTTCCCTCATCCGATCCACACGCCGTTGCGAACAGAACAAGACAACCGATCAAGACAGCGTGGTGACGGCGGCGATGCAGAGCGACATGATCGAGCATAAATAATTATGTTACTTCGTCGTGATGAGGCGCGATTCACTCCCACCGATCGGTCATCGGACTACCCAAACACGTAACTTTTGCCCTCATGGAGTGGATCTCGGACCCCACCGGTTGGAGCGCGCTGGCCGCTCTGCTCACCCTTGAAATTGTTCTCGGGGTCGACAACGTCGTGTTCATTTCGATCCTGGCTTCGAAGTTGCCGGTCGAAGAGCAGGACAAAGCGCGCAAGATCGGTTTGCTCGCCGCCGGTGGCATGCGAGTGCTGTTGTTGCTCGCGGTGGGCTGGGTGATCACCCTGAAGAAAGAGCTCTTCGCCATCGGCTCGGTCGGCTTCAGCGGAAAGGAATTGATCCTGCTCGCTGGCGGTCTGTTCCTCATCTACAAGGCCACCAAAGAGATCCACCACAAGCTCGAGGGCGACGAGGGCGAAACGTCGGCCAAGGTGGCCCCCACGGTGGCCGCCGTGATCGGACAGGTGTTGATCCTCGACCTGGTGTTCTCGATCGACTCGGTGATCACCGCGGTCGGCATGACCACCTACGTCTGGGTGATGGTCATCGCCATCGTCACCGCCGTCCTGGTGATGTTGCTCGCCTCCAAAGCCATCTACACCTTCGTCAACGCGCACCCATCGGTGAAGATGTTGGCTCTCGCCTTCCTGCTGCTCATCGGAACCACGCTCATCGCCGAGGGTTTCGGCCAAAAGATTCCCAAGGGCTACATCTACGCCGCCATGGTTTTCTCGGTCTTCGTCGAGGTTCTCAACATCGGAGCTCGCCGGAAGAAGAAGCAAGTCGAACCGTTGCACTTGCGCGAGCCGGTGGTCTCCGACAGCTGACCGTGCAGAACAAGCTGGGTTGGTGGGGCTAACAAGAATCGAACTTGTGACCTCATCCTTATCAGGGATGCGCTCTAACCGACTGAGCTATAGCCCCAGCGGTTGACCACCCTATCGGCGAGGTCCGCGAACCCTCAACCGCGCCGAGCGCGCGGTTTGTTGGTCGGAGCAGGCTTTTCTTCCAGCACCGTCACTCGGATTCCACCCACGAGATCGGTGATCAGGTTGAAGGTGGTCACCATGAGCACGGCCAAACCGGTGAAACCGACCACCGCGAACAGTCCGAGGGTCCAGGCCTGATGGAAGAGTTCACCGCCCTTGAACTGGAAGGACTCCCAGCCGAAGCTCTCGAGAAAGCGCTCCACGTTGTCGACCGTTCCGGTGGCGTTGGCCACGTTCCATAACAGAACCCCGGCCAGCAACAGAGTCAGATACAAAACGAAGTGGAACACGAGTGCGACTTTGAAGACACTCCACGCGTCGACGTGTCGAATGATGCGTGTGGCGCGCCGAACCGGGCGACGTTCGAACACCACCTTGCGCGGGGTGGGTGCCTCGTGTGATTCGACGGGCTCGGGCTTCGGGGTCGAGCGCGGCCTCGAGCGCGGCGACGGATCGGGGTCGATCGGATCGGCAATCGACTGACCATGCCGTTGCTCGACATCGAACTCGGACACGCTGAGTAGTCCGTTCGCGGTCATCACCGCGAGGGCGATGACCAACAGTGCCGGACCGGTCACTCGTCGTCGGATGCCAGGATCAACGCCACCGACGTGACTTGTTGTCCGGGCTCGACCGTCATCACCTTCACGCCCGAGGCCGCACGACCTTGGGACGAAATGGTGCGAACGTCGGTGCGAATGGTGGTGCCTCCCGAGGAGACGGCCACGATCTCGTCGTCGATGCCGGCCATGAACGCCGCGACGACGAATCCCTTCTTCTCGCGCACCTGAATTCCGCGCACGCCGATTCCGCCTCGCGCCTGACGGCGGAACTTGTCGAGTTGAGTGCGTTTGCCGAACCCGGCTTCGGTGACCATCAAGATGGCCGCATCGTCACGAGCCAGGTCGGCCGACACCACTTGGTCGCCCGGACGTAGCTTCATGCCGCGAACACCGGCGGCCGCACGACCCATCGCGCGCACCTCGGTTTCGGAGAAACGAATGGTCATGCCCGATTTGCTCACCATGAAGATGTCGTCGTTGCCACTGGTGACGATGACGCGCATCAGCTCGTCGCCCTCACGCAGGTTCAGCGCGATCAAACCGTCGCGGCGACCATTGTCGTATTCGTTGAACGCGGTCTTCTTCACCACCCCATCGCGCGTCGTGAAGAACAAGAAACGTTCGGCGTCGAACGAGCGGGTGTCGATGATCGCTTCGATGGTCTCACCGATCTGCAATGGAAGCAGGTTCACGATGGGCACACCCTTGGCGGCGCGCTCGCGTTCGGGAAGATCGTGGGCGCGCAAGCGATAGACCCGGCCGCGGTTCGAGAAGAACAACAGATACGCGTGGGCGGTCGTGAAGATCACATGCTTCACCACGTCCTCGCTCTTCAGTTTGGCGCCGGCCACTCCCTTGCCGCCACGTTGCTGATTGCGGAAGTTGCTGGCGGCGACCGACTTCACATACTGGGCCTCGGTCATGAGCACCACCAGTTCGGTGTCGTCCACCAGGTCCTCGAGGCTCATCTCGCCGGCTTCGAACGTGATCGGGCACACGCGCGGAGTGGCGAACTCGTTCTTGATCTCCAACATCTCCTCGGTGATGACACCGCGCAACTTCTTGTCATCGGCGAGGATCGACTGGAATTCGGCGATCTTCTCGTTCAGCTGAGCGATCTCGGCCTCGAGGTCGATGCGCGACAACCGGGTGAGTTGACGCAACTGCATGTCGAGGATGTCGATGGCTTGAACTTCGCTGAATTCGTAAGGCTTGGCCATGAGCGCAGTCTTGGCCGCGCCCGCGTCCTCGCTCTCGCGAATCAATTTGATGATCGCGTCGATGACGTTGAGGGCCTTGATGCGGCCTTCGAGCAAATGCAGACGTCGTTGCGCCTTGTCGAGACGGAACTCGGTGCGTCGGGTGAGCACCTCGATCTGGTGGCGGATGTATCCGTTGATCGCATCGATGAGCGTCAGTTGACGAGGAACTCCGTCCACCAACGCCACCATGTTCACACCGAAGCTGGTTTGCAGTTGGGTCTGCTTGAAAAGGTTGTTCAACACCACATTGGCGTTCGCGTCGCGCTTCAGGGTGATGGTGAGATTGGTCTTGCCGCCCGACGAACCATCGTTCACGTCGGCGATGCCCTCAAGTTCGCCGTTGTCGACCAGTTCTTGGATGCGTCCGGCAATGGCCGAGCAACTGGTCTGATACGGAAGTTCGGTGACGACGATCTGCATGCCGCCCCGCTTCGTTTCTTCGATGGCGGCCGTGGCCCGCATCTTGATGCTTCCGCGACCCGTGCGATACGCGTCGTTGATTCCGGACCGACCAAGGATGACTCCACCCGTCGGGAAATCGGGACCCTTCACGATGCCCATCACGTCGTCGTTCGACGCCTCGGGATTGGCCAACACGTGAACGCACGCATCGATGACCTCGCCCAAGTTGTGCGGAGGAATGTTGGTGGCCATGCCGACGGCGATTCCTTGGCTTCCGTTCACCAACAGGTTCGGGAACCGCGACGGCAAAACGGTGGGCTCTTCGCGTGAACCGTCGTAGGTGGCGACCATGTCGACGGTGTTCTCGTCGATGTCGGCCAACAAATGCATGGCCAATGGATGCAAACGGCATTCGGTGTAGCGGCTGGCGGCCGGTCCGAAGTCGGGCGAACCGTAGTTGCCGTGGAAGTCGATGAGTGGGTGCCGCAACGAGAACGGTTGCGCCATGCGGACCAACGCGTCGTAAATGGCGCTGTCACCATGAGGGTGGTACTTGGCCATGGTGTCGCCGCTGACGCGCGCCGACTTCACGAACGGGCGATCGGGACGGAACCCTTGTTCGTCCATGTCCCAGATGATGCGACGATGGACGGGCTTCAGTCCGTCGCGCACGTCGGGCAACGCGCGGGCCATGATGACCGACATCGCGTAGTCCAGGAACGAACGCTCCATCTCGTCCTGCAACGCCACGGGCTGCACGGGGATGATCGGTTCTTCGGGGGTCGAACCTTCTTCGGGTGTGGGCGGGGGTGTCTTCTTGCTGGCCATCAGATATCGAGGAACCTCACGTCTTTGGCGTTGGTCTGAATGAAGTGCTTGCGGCTCTCGACGTCGTCGCCCATGAGCACGCCCATCACTTCATCGGCCAATGCCGCTTCTTCGACCGTCACTTGCAACAACGTGCGGGTGGCATCGGACATGGTGGTGCTACGCAATTCCTCCCAGTCCATTTCGCCCAGACCCTTCAGTCGCTGGAACTCCTTCTTGTGGTTCGGATGCTCCTCGAGGAACCGGTTCTTCGCCAGGTCATCCTTGAGGTAGATCTTTTCCTTACCAATCTCGGTGGAATACAGCGG
>RHCK01000152.1 GCA_010030605.1 Acidimicrobiia bacterium | reverse complement strand
CCGTCGTTTCGTGGTCGCATCGCGCCCCGCAACTTCAGCCGCTTCGTGCGACACCGCGCGACGCTCACGCCCGAAAGCATTCCGACTGCTGCATCGACGGTGTCCTCGGCCATCTCTCGATACGTGGTGAGCTTGCCTCCGGTGACCGTGATGATCCCCGAATCGCCGCGGTGAACGAGATGGCGACGCGACAAATCCGCGGTGCGCGCGGCCTTGCCGCCCTCACCCGTTCCGTCGGCGGCGTTCACTTGTTTCACCAATGGGCGCAACCCGGCCCACACGCCGGTGACGTCGTCGGTCGTGATTCCGGTGGTGACGCTGGCGTTGAGGGCTCGCAGGACGTAATCGATGTCGTCCTTCGTGCATTGAGGATCGTCGACCGGACCGCGGTAATCGGTGTCGGTGGTTCCCACGTAGGTGTGGGTGTAGGTGCCGTCGGGCCGAGGACCCCACGGCACGACGAAGAGACTTCGTTTGTCCTTGGGTACGGGAATGACGACGGCGATGTCGTTGCGCACCTTGTCCCACGGCACCGTGACGTGCACGCCCTTGGCGGGTCTGATGGTGTCGGGGTCCACGCCATTCTCGAGCGTTCGGATCTCGTCGGTCCAGACACCGGCGGCGTTGACGATGACGCGAGCCGAAACATCGAACGATTCGCCGTCACATCGCACGGCGACGCCGTTGGCTACTCCTCGTTCGTCACGCTTGATGCCCACGGCCGAACAACGGTTGACGACGATGGCTCCGTGATCGGCGGCGGTGAGGGCCACGGTGAGACACAAGCGCGCGTCATCGGCCTGCGCGTCGTAGTAGATGTACGCCGATGCCAGTCGTTGACTCGGCATGGTTGGCATGTGCGCGAGCGCCTTCTTCTTGCGAAGTCGTCGATGAATGCGTCCGATACGAGCTCCACCCGTGATGTCGTACATCCACAACGCCGAACCCAACGCACGAGCGATCTTCCGCGAGACCAGACCGTCTTTCGTGAGGATGGGCAACATGAAGGGGAGCAAGGAGACGAGGTGGGGAGCGTTGCGACGAAGTCGCTGTCGTTCATGGAGCGCCTCGTAGACCAGCCGCACTTCTCCTTGTTGCAAGTAGCGCAGTCCGCCGTGAACGAGCTTCGAACTTTTCGACGACGTGCCCGAGGCGAAGTCGTCGCGTTCGATGAGCGCGGTGCGCAAACCCCGCGAAGCGGCATCGAGCGCGACCCCCACACCGGTGATGCCGCCCCCAATCACGAGCACATCGAAGTCTCCGCCCTTCAGGCGTTCCACGTGTTCCGCGCGAACGGCCGGACCGGCGGGTGTCATGCCCGCGACAGTACTGCCGCACGGTCTCGATGGGGGGAGGAGGGCCCGTCGGGGAACGTCTCGGTGAGACGAATTTCACGATCTGCTAATTCGCATGGATTGCAGATTGAGAAGAGGTGCAACTACCTTCGGCTCCGTGAAGACACCGGCCGAACTCACCGAGACCTTTCGGGCCAACGGATTGAAAGTGACGCCACAGCGGCAATTGCTCTTCGGATTGATGCACGGCAACACCGTCCATCCGACCGCCGAGGCGTTGTACGCCGAAGCCAGTGAGCGCATGCCGGGCATCTCGTTGCGCACGGTGTACCAAACCCTCACCGATCTCGCGTCGATGGGCGAACTGCGTTTGATCGATGTCGGATCCGGAGCCACGCGCTTCGATCCCAACACCGACGATCATCACCACGTCGTGTGTTCATCGTGCGGCGAGGTGCGCGATGTGTATGTGGCGGGGTCGGATCGATTGAAGGTCGACGGACTCGACGGATTCACCGTCGAGCAGGCGTCGATTCTCTTCAGCGGAACGTGCACCGCGTGCGCCGCGGAAGTCGACAAGGTTTCCCGGGCTTCGGCTCGGGGAGAAGAAAGAAAACCCACCAACCCGAAAGAGAGAATGTCATGAGCCTCCACGGCACCAAGACACATGAAAACCTGAAGGAGGCGTTCGCCGGCGAGAGCCAGGCCAACCGCCGCTACCTCTGGTTCGCCCAGAAGGCCGATGTCGAGGGATACCCCGACGCCGCCGCACTGTTCCGTTCGGTCGCCGAGGGCGAGACTGGTCACGCTCACGGTCACCTCGAGTACCTCGCCGAAGTTGGCGATCCCGCGTCGGGCGAGCCCATCGGAGACACCGAGTCCAACTTCAAGGCGTCGATCGCCGGCGAGACCTACGAGTACACCCAGATGTACCCGGGCTTCGCCAAGACGGCCCGCGAAGAGGGCTTCGCCGAAATCGCCGACTGGTTCGAGACTCTGGCCCGCGCCGAGAAGAGCCACGCCGGCCGCTTTCAGCAGGGCCTCGACGCCCTCTGAGATGGAGGGCTGAGAGGCCCGTGAGACGCGCCTCGACGCCCTCTGAGAAGCGACGACGTGTCGAGAGGGTGGTCGCCTCGTGTGAGGCGGCCACCCGGGTCGCAAATGAAGACATCATCGAGAAAGCCCCCTGAATGACCATCACCTACGACCCCAAGCATCCGAAGTACCTCGACGAGAAGGATGTTCGCGACGAACTGACGCGCGTGTACGACCTGTGTCACGGGTGTCGTCTGTGTTTCAAGTTCTGCACGTCGTTCCCGACGCTGTTCGATTTCATCGATCAGCACGACGATCAAGACGCCGGAAAGCTCACGGTCGCCCAGCAGGATCAGGTCATCGACGAGTGTTTCCAGTGCAAGCTCTGTTACATCAACTGCCCGTACATTCCCGGCCAAAGCGAATGGGAGCTCGACTTCCCTCGCTTGATGTTGCGCGCCGACGCCATGCGTCACGCGAACAAGCAGGTGTCGTTGCGTGACCGTGTCACCACCAACGTGATGGGTCGCACCGACCTGCTCGGCAAGGTGGCCACCAAGACCGCTCCGGTCATGAACAAAATGATGGGCGCCAAGCCCGGTTCGATCGTTCGTAAGGCCATCGAACTCACGGCAGGTGTTTCCAGCGAACGCGTTCTTCCTCCGTTCGCGAAACAACGATTCACGACATGGTTCAAGCGTCGACCCAAGTTGCGCATCGGCAAGCGGCAGGGTCGAGTGGCCGTGTTCCCCACGTGTCTCGTGGAGTATCAGGCACCGGAGATCGGACACGACCTCGTGAAGGTGTACGAACGCAATGGCGTGGAATGCACGCTCGCCGACACCACGCAGTGTTGTGGCGCACCTTTCCTGCATAGCGGCGACATCGAAAGCTTCACCAAGATCGCCGAGAAGAACGTGGCGGCGTTGGCGAACACGGTGCGCAAGGGCAACGACATCGTGGTGCCGCAACCCACCTGCGGTTACGTGTTGAAGAAGGACTACCTGGACTACGTCGGCGGCGCCGATGCCCAACTCGTGGCCGAACACACCTACGACGCCAGCGAATACCTCATCAAGTTGCACAAGGCCGACGGCACGTCGCTCGACACCGAGTTCAACGGTGACATTCCCGAGACGATTTCGTACCACACGCCCTGCCACCTGCGCGCTCAGAACATTGGCCTCAAGAGCCGTGATCTCATGAAGCTGACGGGCGCCAAGATCAAGTTGGTGCAGCAGTGTTCGGGCATCGACGGCATGTGGGGTTTGCGCGCCGAGAACGCCGAACTGTCCATCCCCATCGGACGTAAGTTGGGTGAGGAGATCATCAAGGCCGGAAGTGACGTGGTGGTGGGCGATTGTCATCTCGCCAACGGAGCCATCAACGAGCAGACCGGGCAAGTGTCGTTGCATCCGCTGCAGGTCGTGGCCCGCGCCTACGGCATTCCCGAAGAGTGATCATCTCGAGAAAGATCGAAAGAGAGGAACGAACATGAACACCATTGCCCCCCGCAAACTGACCCTCGACGACATCGCCGATGTGCGCGCGTACGAGCGCGAACGGGAAGCCTTCAAAGCCAAGGTCATCGCGATGAAGCAACGTCGCCGTTTGGCTCTCGGACCTTTCGTGTCGGTCGTGTTCGAGAATCGTGACACCATCCGCCATCAGATCCAGGAGATGGCTCGCGTCGAGCGTCTTGCCACCGACGAAGAGATCCAGACCGAGATCGACATCTACAACCCGATGATTCCGGAGCCGGGTCAGTTGTGCGCCACTCTCTTCATCGAACTCACGTCCGACGATCAAATGCGCGAATGGTTGCCGAAGTTGGTGGGCATCGAGTCCTCACTCGTCTTCCGTCTACCGGGAGGTCGCACCGTGCGGGCCGTCTCCGAGGCTCAGCACGCGAGTCAACTCACGCGCGAAACCATCACCGCCGCCGTGCATTACGTTCAATTCGAGTTCTCGACCGACGAGATTGATGCACTTGCTTCGGGTGATTCGGTCTTGGCCTGTGACCATCCGGCCTACCTCGAAGAGATCAGCCTCAGTGAGGCGAATCGCGAGGAATTCCTCACCGATCTCCGACCCTAAAGGGCAGGTCACGGCCCCATTTGGGCGCGCCTCTTCACAAGATCACGACCTCGTTCTAGTGTCCGCCACGGGGAACGCGATAGGGGACATCGTGAGCGAAGTGATCTGGCGGGATTTGGGGGCATGTCGGGGTCTGGACCCCGAGGTCTTCTTTCCCGATGACGAGGACCAGGCCGAAGTGGCCAAGCGAATTTGTGATGGCTGCGATGTTCGTGTCGCGTGTCTCGAACACGCTCTCGCGAGCCGCGAGAAGGTGGGCGTGTGGGGTGGAACCACCGAACGAGAGCGACGCCGCATCATTCGTCAGCGTCGACGGACCGCATAGCTCGATCG
>RHCK01000151.1 GCA_010030605.1 Acidimicrobiia bacterium | reverse complement strand
GGTCGATGCGGTCAGAGAGTGGTTGCAGAACGACGTACTCACGTCCACCACGGGTCGGGTTCAGTTCCACTCCCGAGTGGCCATCAACGTTCTGGCCATGGTCGAACGCGAACTGCGTCTCGGCGAGCGACAGGCCGAGGATCACGCGAGGCGTTTGGCCGAACTGGGGGTGACGTCCGACGCGGAACTCGCCGACGCCATTCGTAAAGGATCCATGGACTCCAAGATCGATGACGTCGTCGCCGCGGTCAGGGCCTCGGTGGTGGACAAACTGTTGGTGGCGAACCCGACCTACATGCGTGCCGAGGATCAACTTTCGTAGAGGATCAGCGGTCTCGGTCGTTCTCGAAACTCTCGTCGTCGAAGGTTGCGTTGCCGGACGACTTGGTGCCGAGCTTCACCGGCTGACCAGCCGCCAATTGCCCACACGCCGCGGCGATGTCGGTTCCGCGGTTGCGTCGAACGGTGGCGTTCACTCCCAATTCGATCAATTGATCGGCGAAGGCGTAGACGTGCGACTTGGCCGAGCCCCGTACCGCGTAGCCCGGTGTGGGATTGAGCGGAATCAGGTTCACGTGCGCCGGCACTCGGAATCGTCGACACAGGCTGGCCAATTCGATGGCGTCGGATGGACGATCGTTCACGTCGGCGATGAGGGCCCATTCGAAGCTGAGGCGCCGACCTTTCGCTTCGAGGTATTCCCCGCATGCTTCCATCAGAATCTTGATGGGGTAGCGGCGATTGATGGGCACGAGCGAGTCCCGCAGGTCGTCGTTGGCGGCGTGCAAGCTGACGGCCAAGCTGACCGGAAGGGGTCGGGCGGCAAGTCGTTTGATCCCCGGGACGATGCCCACCGTCGACACGGTGAGAGAGCGAGCCGAGATGCCGATGTCATCGTGGATGCGAACCAATGATTGCCAGACGGGTTCTTCGTTGGCCAACGGTTCGCCCATTCCCATGTACACGATGTTGCTCACCCGTCGTCCCATCGACTTGGCGCGCTGTGCCGCACGGACCACTTGTTCGACGATCTCGCCGTGCGTGAGGTGGCGGGTGAAACCGGCCTGACCAGTGGCGCAAAAGCCGCACGCCATGGCACAACCCGCTTGGGTACTGACACAGACCGTCGCACGATCGGGGTACAGCATCAGCACGGTTTCGATGCGACTCCCACCATCGAGTTCCCACAGGAACTTGATGGTGGAGCCCTTGTCGGAGGCGAACTCCGAGACCGGACGAAGCGAGAGACTCAGCTCTTCGTCGAGGCGCGAGCGCAGGGCCTTGGGTAACGCCGTCATGTCGACCGGATCGCTGAGTTCGGTGTACAGCCCCTTCCAAACCTGATCCACGCGATAACGGGGTTCGCCGACGAGCAGTTGATCGAGCTCGGCTCGCGTCGCTCCGTAGCGGGGAATCATGAGCACAGCCTGTCAGACGAACGCATGCGCGGGGTGTCCACGTTCAGAGCGACTTGGACAATTCGGTGTACTCGGTCATGCGGGCCCGCAGAACGTCGAGGCTGGCGGTCCAGAACGCCTCACTGGTGACGTCGATGCCGAACGCCGAGCCGAGCTCTTCGGCGGTGTTCATACCCGCCCGCCCGAGTAGATCGTCGTAACCGGCGCGGAACCGGCCGGGATCGCGGTGATACTGCGCGAACAATCCGAGTCCGAAGAGCAAGCCGTAGGTGTAGGGCCAGTTGTAGAAGTGGCTTCCGTAATAGTGGGGTTTCAGCACCCACATGTGGGGGTGGGCCGTCGACTGGTCGAGGCCGTCACCATACGCGTCGAGTTGCGCCTGCAACATGATCTCATTGAGCTCGTTCACGCCGAGTGTCCGACGTTGGCGACGGGCGAACACTTCGGTCTCGAAAAGAAAACGGCTGTGGATGTCGACCACCACTTGGTTCGCTCCCTGAAGATCGACATCGAGCAATGCCAGTCGCTCGGCACCGGAGAGTCGCTTCAGTCCCGCTTCGACGACCAGCGTTTCGCAGAAGATGCTGGCGGTCTCGGCCAACGCCATGGGCAATCGTTTTTGCAGGGGAGTGCGCCCGGCCAATTGCGTGTTGTGGTACGCGTGACCCAATTCGTGCGCGGTGGTCTGGGCCGATTCGACAGAGCCGCTCCAGTTCAACAACACGAGCGAGCGATCATCGACGAAGGGCATGCAAAACGCTCCGCCCACTTTCCCTTCACGCGGGGGCACGTCCATCCATGATTCGGTGATCGCACGATCGACGAGCCCGGCCAGATTCGCGCTGTAGGAGCCGAATGCATCGCGCACGAGCGACACCGAGTCCTCCCAAGAAATGGCGTTGTCGGCCACCGGCAATGGAGCCATCAGGTCCCACCACGGCAATGCCCCCGTGTGTCCGTGCAGCGAGGCCTTGACTTTCATCCATGCGCGAAAATCAGGCAACGATGCGGTGATCGCCGACTGCATGGCGTCGAAGGTGGCGCGCGACACCGAGTTGGCGTACAGCGAGGCGTCCAACGGCGAGTTCCACTGGCGTCGACGATTCACCGTGTTCGCGTCACCTTTGATGGCGTTCATGGCGGCGGCGCACGCGGTGGCCACTTGGGGCCACGCGTCCATCTCGGCGTCGTAGCCCGCTCGACGAACCGCAGGGTCGGCGTCGGTGGCCAATCCCCGCACCGCGGGCATCGGCAAACGTTGCGCTCCGTCGGGTAGGCGCACTTCGGCGGTCAACTGCGACGTGACGTCGGATTGCAAACGCCCCCACGCCGATGTGCCGGTGGTGGAAAGTTCGGCGTACAGACCCTCGAGTTCCTCGCTCATCTGGTGTGCGGAACGTTCGGCGAGGCGCTGCAGGGGGCCGGCATGGTCTCGGGCCTCGGCGCTGACCGCGCACAGTGCGTCCACGTCGTGGTCGCACACGAAGTCGGCGAGACGGGCGAGCAGGGGTGAGATACGTGAACCGACGACCTCGATCTCCGAGAGCAATGCCTGAGCCGTTTCGTCCCGTGTGTTCGTGGCGACGGTGGCGTACACGTAGGCCTCGAGAATTTCGGTGCGCGCGACCAGAGCATTGAACTCGGAGATGGCTCGATCGGTCCGACGACCGGTTTCGGCGTCGACGTTGGGGGTGGCGCCCTCGGGCAGCGCACGAATCCCGAGTTCATCGAACGTGGTTTCCAGACGGGATGTTTCAGCGGTCATCAACTCCATCGCGTCACGAAAGGAGCGACTGTCGAGGGACTCGTGCACGTCGGCGACACTCCAGCGGGGCAGGGACTCGTTCTCGATGGTGCTCATGAGTTGCTCCTTGCGCGGTCGGCGGGAACATCGCCAACGAACGCGCGGTCGGTTCGATGAATACGGAAACCCAGATTGTTGTAGAGGCGCATCGCGGCTTCGTTGTGCGCGTCGACGTACAACATGGCGGTGGTGACGCCACGTTGCGAGAGATTGACGAGGCCCGAGACCACCATCGAGCGACCGAGCCCTTTGCCAGCGTGCGACGGGTCGACGGCGATGACGTAGATCTCGCCGAGAACCGGATCGAGATCGCGGTGAACCTTGGTCCAGCAGAAACCGGCCATCGCACCATCGACCTCGTGAATGACGAAACCTTCGGGTTCGAACCATGGCTGCGACATGCGGGCGCTCAACGTGGCGCCATCCCAACCACCTTGTTCGGGGTGGTGAGCAAAGGCGCGATTGTTCAGCGCCAACCACTCGTCCTCGTCATGACCTTTCACGAAGGCGCGAACTTCGACGGCGTCGGCGGCATCGGCCACCGATAACGGCAACGAACGACGCATTTGATGAAGGGTGCGACCCGGTGTGAGTCCGACTTCAGCGGCCACTTGCTCGTGTCCGATGGTGGGCTCGAAGACCCACCAATGAACGTGCCCGCCACCGTTTCGTGACACTTCGTCGAGGGCCGCCGACAACAACTCCGGCCCGATGAGGTGCATCTCGTACCGGTGATGCGGGTGCACCACGAGCTCGACCGAGTACGACTCGTTGCCCTTGCTGATTTGGGCGTACGCGACGGGATGGTCGTGTCCGGGTTCCCATGCGACGAGACCGGCGAAACCTTCTCGCCCTCCGTCGACGAGATCGAGCCAGAGGTGGTCCGAAAGAGGCCGGTGTCCATCGGCGCGTTCGGCGTCGCGCAACAGATCGCGAACCACCAGGACATCATCGGGTCGCATCTGACGTTTGATGTCGAGAACCCTCACCGCGTCAGCCTACCGCTGGCTACTCTCGGGTCATGGCGGTCAAGAAGGCACCGAAGGTCGACCCGGCGAGCCAGACCGTTGAAGTGGCACGCCGTCTGGCCGTCGCATTCCCCGACGTGATCTGTGAACTCGATCATCGCAACGCCTTCGAGTTGTTGTCGGCCACCATCTTGTCGGCGCAGTGCACCGACGCCCGCGTGAACATGGTGACCCCCGCTCTGTTCGCGCGTTATCCCGATCCATGGTCGTTGGCGGCCGCCGACGTCGGCGAGTTGGAAGGCATCATTCGTTCGACCGGTTTCTACGGCAGCAAGGCGAAGAACCTCATCGGCATGGCGAACGCTCTGGTCGAACGCTTCGATGGAGAGGTGCCGAGTGATCTCGATGACCTCGTGACACTTCCCGGAGTCGGACGCAAGACGGGCAACGTGGTGCGCAGCGTGGTGTTCGATCTTCCGGGTCTTCCCGTGGACACTCACGTCGGACGTCTCTCGCGGCGACTGGGCCTCACCAAGCACGAGGACCCGGTGAAGGTGGAACTGCAACTGAACGACTACCTGCCGGGCTCGGAGTGGGGT
>RHCK01000016.1 GCA_010030605.1 Acidimicrobiia bacterium | reverse complement strand
ATCGAGAAGATCCTGCGCGAGAACCCGAGTCCGGCCCGTGACGTGCCCTTGGACCCGGACATCTACGACGAAATCTGACCATGGCGCGACGAAAGCCGGCGACGGTGCATGGTCTGCTGGCGATCGACAAACCGGCCGGAATCACCAGTCATGACGTGGTCGATCGTGTCCGTCGGCTGTTGCACGAACGCAAGGTGGGTCATTCGGGGACTCTCGACCCCGACGCCACCGGCGTGCTGTTGTTGGGCGTGGGAAACGCCACACGATTGTTGAGATACCTCGACGTCGTGCCTGGGGGAACGGTGGAGAGTCCGAACACGTCCAAGGCCTACACGGCCGAGGTGGTGTTGGGCATCGAGACCACAACCTTGGACGCATCGGGCGACGTGACCGTCGAGCACGACATGAACGAGGTGATCGCCGCGTCCACCACCGAGTCGTTGCAAGCATTGGTGGACGACAAACTCACGGGGCCAATCATGCAGGTGCCACCGATGGTGTCGGCTTTGAAGGTCGATGGGAAACGCCTGCACGAACTGGCGCGCGAGGGAATCGAGGTGGAGCGCGAGGCCCGACCGGTGACCATTCACCGATTCGAGGTGCTCGGCCTCGACGCGAACGTCGTGAGCATTCGAGTGGAATGTTCATCGGGCACCTACGTGCGCACGTTGGCCCAGGACTTGGGACGATTGTTGGGTGGTGGCGCACATGTTCGGCGACTGCGGCGCGTGTCGGTGGGTCGCTTCGACGAATCGGATTGCGTGGCGCTCGGTGATCTGACCGCCGAGAACATCAGTGATTTCTTGCGACCGGTGTCGGACTGCGTCCGTGCGCTGTCGAGCGTGGCACCCGACGACGAAATTCGTGCGGCGGTCAAGGTTGGTCGAGTGTTGCCCGAGACCAAATTCGTGGCCTCCGGATCAGCGCCATGGGCCGTGGTGGAAGGCGGCGAAGTCTTGGCCGTCTTCGAGCCATTCGCGAACCACAAAGTGGGCGAGGGGATGGCGCGTCCGTCGATCGTGTTGGCGACGTCGAACGGGTGATCTGCCCAAACTGACCGTGACGGGCACCTCTCGGTAGCCTGAGCCACCGTGCTGATCATCGACGACTTCTCCGTGTGCCCATGGCCGCGCGAACGAAGTGTGGTCACCATCGGCGCCTACGACGGGTTGCATGTGGGTCATCGCACGATCATCGACAAAGTGGTCGACCGGGCGCGGCGCGAGGGAAAGAAGTCCGTTCTCGTGACCTTCGATCGCCATCCGGCGTCGCTCGTGCGTCCGGATTCGGCGCCGAAATTGCTCACCGACCACGCGCAGAAAATCGAATTGTTGGCCGCCACCGGTCTCGATGCGGTGGCCGTCGTGCGTTTCGACGCCGAGCAAGCGGCCGAATCTCCACAGGACTTCGTGAAGCGTGTTCTGGTGAAGTGCTTGGGTGTCGATCACATCATCGTCGGTTCCGATTTTCATTTCGGTCGGGGACGCGCCGGCAACGTGGCGATGCTCGAAGAGTTGGGGCGGAGTTCGGCCGGGGACAGTTTCAGCGTCGAGCCGGTGGCGTTGATTCCGGCCACCTCGGGCGTCACGGCCAGTTCCACCGAGATCCGGCGCCTCCTGATGGCCGGTGATGTGGTCGTGGCCAACGGCATGCTCGGACGTCCTTTCGAGTTGCGTGGCGTGGTGGCTCACGGCGATGCGCGCGGACGCACCATTGGCTTTCCCACCGCCAACATCGAGGTGCCATCGTCGATGTGCGTTCCCGGTGATGGGGTGTACGCGGCGTGGTACGTGCGGCCCGGAGCCGACGATCCGCTTCCCGCCGCGGTGAACATCGGACGTCGACCCACGTTCTACGACAACGCTCCGGTGTCACTCATCGAAGCTCACGTGATCGAAGATCCGACCAACCCGATCGATCTGGATCTGTACGGCGAAACTGCCCGGGTTCGCTTCGTTGCTCGGCTACGCGGAGAACGGAAATTCTCCGGTCTGGACGAATTGAAGGCGCAGTTGGCGCTCGACGTCGCGGCGGCCCGGACAGCGTTGGATGAGGGTTGAGAACCGGGGACGGGTCATGGGCATTTCACGTTTGAACCACGCGGTCTTCTACGTTCGCAACATTGCCGTGACGAAACGCTTCTACGCCGAAGTGTTGGGATTCGCGACCGTGATCGAGGACGAGGGTGGTCGGTTCTTGTTCATGCGCGCCAGTGCCTCGACCAATCACCACGACATTGCGTTCTTCGCCATCGGCGAAGGGGCTGCCGACAATTCGGCCGGACGCGTCGGGGCATCGGGACGGGTGCACGTCGGTCTGTATCACGTGGCGTGGCAGGTGGAGTCGATCATCGAGCTCGAACACATGCGTCGCAAACTCGTCGAAGCTGGCGCCCTGGTTGGGGCGAGTGATCATGGTGTGAGCAAGAGCCTGTATGGCGTCGATCCCGATGGTGCCGAGTTCGAGATCATGTGGGTCGTTCCGCCCTCGATGTGGGGCGACATGGAACACGAATCCATCATCGAACCGTTGGACTTGGCGCGCGAGATCACCCGCTATGCGGAGATCATCGAGTGAATCCGGAAATCACCGCGTCAACAGTTTGTAGCCGGTGCTGCGTTGCGCGAGCATGCGACCCAGAGGTGACACCAGAGCGTTGAAGCTGTCTTCGGTCATCTTTTGACCATGGTTCGCTCCGGCGGCTCGGCTGATGTTCTCGTCCATCAAGGTGCCGCCGATGTCGTTGCATCCGGCGCGCAGCAACTGGCGCGCACCGTCGACACCGATCTTGACCCAACTCACCTGAACGTTGTCGATGAGTCCGTGATAGGCGATGCGGCCGATGGCGTGCATCAGCACCGTTTCGCGGAAGGTCGGACCGCGGCGCGAACGCTTCTGCAAGTAAATGGGCGACGCCATGTGCACGAACGGCAACGGAATGAACTCGGTGAAGCCCCCGGTCTGTTTCTGCAGATCGCGGGTGCGAACGATGTGTCGCGCCCAATGCTCAGGATGCTCGATGCTGCCGAACATGATCGTGATGTTGGAATGCAGACCCACCTCGTGCGCCACACGGTGACACTCCAGCCATTCTTCGGTGTTCACCTTGTCGGGGCACAACACCGCGCGGGCCTCATCGTCGAGAATCTCGGCCGCGGTGCCCGGCAATGACGCCAAGCCGGCGTCCTTCATGCGGGTGAGGTACGTGCGAAGGTCCTCGCCGTTGCGCTTGGCGCCCTCGGTGATCTCGAGCGCGGTGAATCCGTGCACGTGCATCTCGGGCACCGCGTCCTTCACCGCCTGGGTGACGTGCAAGTAGTAATCGCCGTCGAAGTCGGGGTGGATGCCGCCCTGGAGCGTGACTTCGGTGGCGCCCATGTTCCAGGCCTCGCGAGCGCGGTTGGCAATGTCGTCGAGGGTGAGCAGATAGGGCGTGCCGCGCAGGTTCAACGACAACGGACCCTTGCTGAAACCGCAGAACTTGCACTTGAACGTGCACACGTTGGTGTAGTTGATGTTGCGGTTGTGCACCCATGTGACTCGGTCGCCACACACGTGCTCGCGCAACTGATCGGCGTACTCGGCGATGGCGCGCACCTCGGGTCCACGGGCGCGGAACAAGGCGACGATCTCGTCGACGCCCAGTTCTTGTCCGGCGGCGTGACCCTGGATGATCTCGTGTACTCGCGTGTGGTGCGCGCGACCGTCTGCACGACCGTTTTCATGATTTATTGGGACTACGTGCGTGCGACCGTGTGCGCCGTCGATATCCACGATCACCGGCGGCTTGTTCTCGCTACCCGAATACCACGGCGTGGAACGATGCCCCACCAACACCACCTCGGCGCCGTCATGCACCACGTCGGCGGCGGTCACCTTCTCGGGCCACACCGCACCCGGATCGTCGCGGCCCATCGATTCGGCGTCGCAACGATCGAGCACCGCGAAGCGCAACGTCGGATCGATCCAGCGATTGTGTTTCGGATCGAATTGCCGAGCCGGATCGAGCGAGATGTTCGCCACGAACTCGGGATACACGGTCAGTCGGGGCGCCAACACCATGCCGCGGGCTTCGGTGACCTCGCGCAAGCGATCCAGCTCGGGCCAGGGACGTTCCGGGTTCACATGATCGGCGGTGACGGGCGAGACCCCACCCCAGTCGTCGATGCCGGCATCCAGCAACGCGCCGAAATCATCGCTTAGATTGGGCGGAGCCTGTAGGTGAATCTCCGGCGGCAGCACGATGCGTGCGGCGGCGATGGACCACAAGAATTCCTCGGTGGGACACGGCGCCTCGTGTTGCATGCCGGTGCGCGGCTTGGGCAGGAAGTTCTGCACGATCACTTCCTGCACGTGTCCGTGGCGTCGATGCGATTCCGCGATCGCTTCGAGGGCCGCCAAACGATCGGCGCGAGTCTCGCCGAGCCCGACGAGGATGCCCGTGGTGAACGGGATGCCGAGCTCTCCGGCATATTCGAGCGTGGCCAATCGACGAGCCGGATCCTTGTCGGGCGCTCCGCGATGACAGGGCAAGTCATCGCGCAACGTTTCGACCATCATGCCTTGGCTCGGTGACACCGGACGCAACAGCGCCAAGTCCTCGCGGCTGAGAGCTCCGGCGTTGGCATGGGGCAACAAGCCGGTCTCGTCGAGCACCAGTCGACACATGGCGGCCAAGTAATCGACCGTGGATGCGTATCCGTGTTCGCTCAGCCAATCACGAGCGACCTGATACTTCTCCTCGGGCGCCTCGCCCAGAGTGAAGAGCGCCTCGTGGCATCCCATGCGGGCACCTTGTTTGGCGATGGCCAGAACCTGTTCGGGCGAGAGGTACGGACTCTGTAGTCGTGCCGGCGGTTGGGCGAAGGTGCAATAGCCACAACTGTCGCGGCACAACATGGTGAGCGGAATGAACACCTTGGGCGAATACGTCACGCGGCTTCCGGTGCGTGCGTCGCGAATGCCGCGGGCCTTTGCCATGAGGCTGTCGAGGTCGTGGTCGATGAGACGTTCCAGCGCAGGGTCGATCACGGAGTCGAATTCATGGTCCTTCGAATGATCCGTGTGTGCGTGAACCGTGTGTGCGTGATTGTCGTGAGTTTGCGGTTCACGTCTCGAGCGGTTGGTCACGCTCACGGGAACACTGGTGCGCTGGGGCGTCATGCGACTGCCTTTCTGAGAGAACAGATCGGGACGATCTGAGTCAGGAGATCTCCTGACGGAACTCTGTTTTTGCCAGCGCACAACGGGAGTTCCGCGGATGCGAAAGAGCCGCGAAGCCCCCATGCTCGTGAAGTCCGCGTCACCGCGAGCCCCCCGGGCGGTCGTGCTGAGGATCACCCTACTACGGCAACGTCCCGGAACTCCAGCGAGTACCCGAGGTCAGCGAGCGAACTTGAAGGCTGCGAGGATGTTCTGCGTGGCCACACCCACGCGGTGACCGGTGCGGGCGATGTAGCCCAACTGCACGCCGCTGTCGGCATCACGGACCGTGAAGAACTGCTCGTGACCGTGGGCATCGTCGACCAAAGGCGTGGTGTCGGTGATTTCCGACAATGCATGACGGGCGTACTCGGCGTTGAGGACCTCGATGGCGATGTGATGGATGCCGGGTCCGTGCTCGGCCAGATACGCGGCCACCTCGGATCCGGCTTCGGGGGAGACCAGAACCAACGTGACGCCGCCGGCGACGAGGGCCGCGATGCCCGGCTGATCATGGTCGGTGGCTTGCAGGTGAAAACCGAGTTTCTCGGTGAAGTGTTTCACCGCTGTGGCGAGATCGTCGACCGCGACCACGACATGGTCGATGCGGGTGGCCACGGTGTCGAGGGCCGTGTGGATGTCGGTGGGCGTTCCCTGGCGATTGTCGCGCAACGCGGACTTTTCCGGTGCGGCGTCGGTGCGGCGACCGGCGACTTCGATGCGATGGGTCTCGGCGAGCACGACGCGCATCACGTCTTCGGCGAAGTCCGGATCGATCCCGGCATCGATGGCGTGTTGACGTCGGCTGGAGATGACCGACCGCACTCGTTCGGGTTGGATGATCGGAGTGTCGCTGTGCTCCTTGATGCGCGCGACCTCATGGCACACCTGGATGCGTTCGGCCAATGTGGCGATGAGACGACGGTCGAGTTCGTCGATGCGCTGACGCAGCGAAGCCAGTTCGGTCGGCGAGTCACTCGGCACGGTTCTCACCCTATTCCGTCGACGTCGTTGGTCTCCCGGAATTGATTGCCTGGAAATAGTTGCCCGGAGATTCGCTGTGTCACGAGAGCAGGTTCCGGAAACGAAAGAGACCGGGTGCCAGGCACCCGGTCTCCGTCGCGATGGACCCATGAGGTCCGTCGGGCTGATTGCTCAGCCGAGTTTCACGTGCTCGTGAATCAGGCAACGCCCCAGAGCTTGAGGAACTGGTCGGCGTAGCCTTCCGGTCCCTTCCAGTTCTGCAGCGGGCTACCGTCCAGAATGCTCTGAGCGGTGTCGGCGTCGTCCACGATCATGGTGGGCAGCGTCTCGGCAGCTTCGCGCTCGGTGAACTCGTCACCAACCGCGTCGAGCACCATGGCGTGGGCCATGATCCAGGACGAGTAGGCCTTGGGGTTCGAGGTCCAGGCCTTGTGCGTGCCAGCCACGATCTCCGACAAGCCGGTGGTGTCGAAGTCGACGCCGACCTGGGTGACCTGACCGTCGAGGCCGGCGCTCTGGAGAGCAGCGGTCACGCCGATCGGCAGAGCCGAGAACGCGTAGCTGATGTAGTTCACGTCCGGGTGCTCCTGGAGGTACGAGGCCACCAAGGTGGGCACGTTCACGCCGATGTCCGGGATGGTGACGGGTAGCACGTCGAAGGTGCAGGCCGCGCAACCGGCAGCGAGGGTGTCCTTGATGCCGTTCTCTTCGGCCACGAGCACGGGGAACATCTGGATGTTCACCATGAGCACGTGGGCAGCCGCGCCACTGTCGGCGATGATGTAGTTGGCGATGCGAGTACCGGCGTTGTACACGGCGTCGTTGCCACTGATCGAGGTCAGGATGCCGTCGGCAGGTGCCTCACCGTTGTAGGCGAAGGCGAACTTGATGCCCGCGGCCACGGCGGCGTCGTACTGCTCCTGGAAGGCGGCAACCGGCGAGCCCGAAATGGCGATGTAATTCGCACCCCAATCGATGGCTTCCTGGACGCCCGCGCCGGGAGATGCACTCTCGACGTTGATGACCTTCAGTTCCCAGCCGAGAGCTTCGGCGATGGCGGGCCAGTCTTCGCCCACTTCGGTGCAGCTGGGCAGCTCGCAAGCCAGCCAGGCAACCTTACATCCCGTCGGGACAACCTTTGACGGTGACACTGACACTGAGATGCCAGTCGGGATCACGCGGAGTGCGTCGACCACGGCCTGCGCATTCGCAACTTCATCGTCGCCAGCCGCTGAGGCATCTGCAGACGGAGCGGTGGTCGCTTCAGGAGCGACTCCGGTGTTTGGCTCGCCCGAACTGACACAGGCTTCAGCGCTGGGCGGAGCCTCGGTGGACGGTGCCTCTGATGTTGCGGGTGCCTCAGTGGAATCGCTCGAGCCGGAGTCGTCGCCACCACAGGCGGCGGCCACAAGACCGAGAGCGAAAACGGCTGCGGCGACCCGACGGGTTCCTTTACGCATTTTCTCCCCTTTGATTGGTGTAGGTGCACACCTCAGGGGAGAGTTCACGAGATTGCTCAAGCTTCCCCCTCAGTAAGCGAACTAATCCTACAATCAATTAGGGTGCTTCGTACGACTTGGACGCAGGTCCATGTCGGGGGCAAAGTACGGGCGTCCAGGGGGAGTGGGGGACATGTCGAAGATTCTTCAGATCTGGTCGTTATCGAAGACGTTCCCCGGTCAGGTCGCCCTGCATGAGGCCACCTTCGACGTGGAAGAGGGCGAAGTCCACGCCCTCGTCGGCCAGAACGGCTCGGGTAAGTCGACCCTCATCAAGGTGTTGGCCGGATTTCATCAGCCGGATCCGGGACATCACGTCACCATGCGCGATGAGGCTTTCGACATTGGAAACGCTCAGGCGGCTCAGGCGGCCGGCATCCGATTCGTCCATCAGGATCTCGGTTTGGTGGAAGCAGTCAGCGCGGTCGAAAACCTGGCCCTCGGTTTCGGCTACCGCACCGGATTCGGTCGGCGTATCAAGTGGCGCGAAGAGACCAAGCGCGCCAAGCAGGCTCTGCTCGATCTGGGTTTCGACATCAATGTGCGCGTGCCCGTGGCCGCTCTGGGCGGAGCGGCCCGCACCGGTGTGGCCATTGCTCGGGCCTTGCAGGACGCCGACCAGAACATCTCCATTCTCATTCTCGACGAACCCACTGCGTCTCTGCCCGGCGCCGACGTGGACCGCCTCTTCGAAGCCGTGCGACGTTTGAAGGCCCGCGGCATTTCGGTGGTGTTCGTGTCGCATCACTTGGAAGAAGTGTTCGAGATCGCCGATCGCGTGACCGTGTTGCGTGACGCCAAAGTGGTGGCCACCAAGAACACCTCCGAGCTCGATATGGCTTCGCTCATCGAATTGATCGTCGGCCACAAGGTGACCGCCGCCAGCATCGATCGACAGATCGATCAGTCCGCCGCTCCGCGCTTGGAAGTTCGTGGACTCATCGGAATGGGATTGAGCGACGTGTCGTTCGAGGTGCGTCCGGGAGAGGTGCTCGGCGTGGCCGGGCTCACGGGTTCCGGACGCGACACGCTGATTCCGTCGTTGTCGGGAGCCATCGATCGCCTTGGTGACGTTCTGGTGGACGGAGCGCCGTTGAAAGCTGGCGACCCCAGCACCTCGATCGCTTCGGGGTTGGCCTTCGTGCCCGCCGATCGGTTGCGTAACGGAATCATCTCCTTGATGAGCGTGCGCTCGAACACCACGTTGGCCGACGTGAAGCGCAACAAGACCGGTCTACGCCTGAATCACAAAAAGGAAAAGGCGGAAACGAACGACTGGATTCGCAGCCTGTCGGTGGTGACCACCGGAAGCGAGGCGCCCATCAGCACCTTGTCCGGCGGCAATCAGCAAAAGGTGATGATGTCGCGCAGTTTCCGACTGAATCCGAAGGTGCTTTTGCTGGATGAACCCACCCAAGGTGTCGACATCGGAGCAAAGGAAGAGATTCACACCTTCGTCGACTCGGCGGCGGCGTCGGGTTCGGCCGTTTTGGTGGCTTCCACCGATTCGGCCGAGTTGGCTCGCCTCTGCGATCGGGTGATCGTGATGCACAAGGGAGCGATCGTCGACACGGTGTTGCGCAACGGCGGATCGGGCGCCTCGTCCATGGCCGAGCGCATCGATCAAGTGTTGTTGGCCGGTTCGAGTTTGGTGGCGCACAATTAAGCGCAAGTAAAAGCAAACAACTGGTCGGGTTGGACGGCCAGAAATAGTTCCCAGAAATTGTTCTTAGAAGTAATCGCAGTTCACGAAGCACAGTTCACGAAACACAGTCTCGACACGAGGGGTTGCAGATGTCAGGAAACACAGAAACTTCGCCGGCGGTCACCGCGAGCGCGCCGCAGAAGTCGTTGCTCACGAAGCTGGGCCTCGACCGCTTCAGTGCGCTCTATCTGTGGGGCGCGTTCATGGTGATCTTCGGTATCTGGAAGACCGACACGTTCCTGAGCGTGGCCAGCGCGAAGTTGATCATGGGCGAGAACGTGGCCGTGGGCATCTTGGCGCTCGCGTTCTTGATTCCGTTCTGTGCGTCGACGTTCGACCTGTCGATCGGCGCCGTGATGTCGCTGTCGGTGGTTATCACGTGTTTCTTGTCCGATGAAAAGAGCCGTTCGTTCAACATGCCGGTCGGCTTTGCCGCTCTCATCGCGGTGTTGGCGTGCACGTGTGTTGGCGTCGTGTCTGGTTTCGTGGTGGTGAAACTAAAAGTGAACTCATTCATCGCCACGCTTGGTATCGGGCAGGTGGTGAGCGCGATCGTGTTGAAGCTGTCGTTCAACCGTCAGATCACCGGCACGTTCTCGAGCACCTTCGAGCGCTTCGGTCGCGGCGACCTGTTGGGCATTCCGGTGGTGTTCTATTACCTGGCGGGTCTCGGACTGATTTGTTGGTATGTGTTGGAGCACACTCCCATTGGTCGATTCATTTACGCCACGGGCGGTAACCCCGAGGCCGCGCGTTTGGCTGGTCTGCGCACGGATCGCATCATGTGGGGCTCGCTGATCGCGTCGTCGTTCCTGGCTGGTGTGGCCGGTGTGGTGTTGAGCGCCAAGGTGGGACTGTTCACCTCGGCGACCGGACCGAACTACTTGTTCCCGGCCATCGCCGCGGTGTTCTTCGGTGCGTCGCAGTTGAAGGGTCGCCCGAATGTGGGCGGAACGTTCATTGCGTTGTTTGCGTTGGCTTTCGGCATCAAGGGTCTGCAGTTGGTGGTGGGCACGGATTCGTACTGGGTGAATCCGATGTTCCAGGGCACCACGTTGATCATCGCGGTGGCTCTGGCCAGCCAACGTGGCGTGGCCAAGATCCGCAAGCGCAAGGCACCGGCTGCCGCCTAAACAACGCTCGGGCAACTAGTCATACGAGGCTTCGGTTACCGCTTCGACAACGCTCGGGCTAAGAGCCAGGCAACGCTTCCGCTACCGCGTGAATGTGACCGCTCGGGTGGTGAGGTCGAGGGTGAGTGTCCAGCCACCTTCGTGAACGGCGTGGTGATGTTTGTTGCACAGTGGTAGTTGATTGCTCATGTCGGTGCGACCGCCGTTTTCCCAGTAGTCGATGTGGTGAATCTGGCAACGGTGGTACGGCACGTCGCAATCGGGGATGGCGCAGGTGGTGTGGATTGCTTCCAATGCTCGGCGTTGGTGGATGGTGGCCAGTCGTTTCGCCCGTCCGACATCGATGGGAACGCTGTGACCGTCGAGCACCACCGGGATGATGTCGGCCTCGCAGGCCAATCGTCGGGCGGTCTCGGCGGGAATATCGGTTCCGAGGTGAGTGCGGCAGGTGGTGTTGGCGTGCGGACCGCCGGTGAGGGTGGCCAGATCGATGTGCACCACCACTTCGGCGCGCTGCGGACGAGCGATGTCGTCGCCGGTGGGGGTGTGATTGATGAGTGCCAGCAACGCGTGAGCGCGACGGTGATCGTTGGGCTCGATGCCCGGTGCAACGTTCACCGGAACTTCGCGATCGCCGGAGTGAAACATGCGCTCTTTCTGCTGTTCGACCAATGATGTGAACGCTGCTCCGCTGATGGGATCGAATTGTCCGCGGACCTGCAGCATGCCCTCGTGATCGGTCCAGGTCTTGATGTACGTCTGGCGTTGCTGTTGTTCGAAGAGGGCGAGACCACCATCGGACTGCACTGCTTTGGCGGTGTCTTTCACCAAGGTGTTGAAATCGCCGATGGACATGGTGGTGGCGGCCGTCGCGAGGTGAGGCATGTGCGCGAGAAACGCGTCGCGATCGGCGCCGGCGATCTTGAGTCCGCGCCGGACGGCGTCGAGGTGAGCCGCGGTGGTGTCACCCTTGGCCAATGCGTCGGCCAACTGAGGGGCACTTTCGGTGACGAGCGAGCGGGCCACTGCGTCGCGGGCCTCGCGGCTGGACATGCCGGCGTGCGCCATGAGCTCGCGTTCGGGGACGGCGAATTCGGGACGTTCGGCGGTGGCGAGCGAATCGATGTGGCCGACGATGGCGATGATGCGGGCGTCGATGATGGCCCGTTCGCGCTTGAGAGTGGCAAGTTCGGCGCGGGCATCGGCGAGAGTCAGTGCGCCAAGGGGAGCGAACGAGG
>RHCK01000150.1 GCA_010030605.1 Acidimicrobiia bacterium | reverse complement strand
TCCCCCGACGAAGTACCACCGGCGGAGGGGCGACGGGTATTGATCGCCAGCAGAGCGATGGCGACGACGAGAAGTGCGATGATGATGATGTTCATAATGAAGAGAACGTTTCTTTCCCACGAAAGTGTGCGGTCGACATGAAGTACCTGTTCACGGCGTCGTGATTCCCTCGGCGGCGACCACCTTGCCGTCGATGACGGTGAGCAAATACCAAGTGCGAATGGGGTAGTTGGTCACGGTCTCGCCGGAATCGACCAGTTCCCACAATCGAGATGGCGACACGAACGCATTGTGCAACGTGCCGTCGGCATCCGGGAACGTGTTCGCGGTCGTGTAGAGGAGATCGTCGAGGTACGCGGGGTAGAGCTGATCTCCCTGGCTGGCTCGGGTGAGGCCGTAGTCGTCCCAGCACGAATCCTCGGTGTCGCCGAAGACTTCGCGACAGGCATCGGCACCGAAGTGCACCTGCACCACGTCGAAGTTGAACCCCCGCTCCTCCTCGTCGAAGGTGCTGTGCATGTATCCCCAATAGATGCCGTCGGGGAGGTTCTCCTGGATACGCGAGTTGCTCACCCATTCGGCCAGTACTTCGTGCGAGTGGGGCGGAATCGACGGCGGATCGACCGGAGTCCAGTCGTCGAGGATCTGGTCGAACTCCACGTCGCCGAGGGTGTCGCTATGGACCACGACGGGCGGAGCGACCGTGTTGATCACCGAAGGGTCGGTGGTGACCGGGGTTTCGTCGGCATTCGGAACGCTCGGCGACGACACCTCGGGGTTCGGTTCGACCGATTGTGGTGCGGAGTCGGTTCGACCGAAGTTGACCAACGCGAATCCACCCGCGCCGATCAGTAGGAGGCACAGCAACAGAAGTGGTGCCCGGGATCGCCGTTGACGCCGCTTCTTACGGGACTTCTTCTTGGCCACGACCCCAGTCTTTCAGAGTTTTCGCAGGCGTACGTCGCTGACGCGGTGATCGGCACCCTTGCGCAGAATCAACGAGGCTCGTTCGCGGGTGGGCTCGATGTTCTCGCTGAGGTTCAAGCCGTTGATGCCCTGCCAGATTCCTCGTGCGGTGGCGATGGCTTCGTCGCGCGACAGGTGGGCGAAGTGTCGAAAGAAACTGTCGGGGTTCTGGAACACGGAATCGCACAAACTGAGGAACCGATCGACGTACCACTGTTCGATGTCGTCCTCGTCGGCGTCGATGTAGATCGAGAAGTCGAAATAGTCGCTCACGAACTCGGCGGCCTCACTGCCGGGGGCGCCGACCTGCAAAACGTTCAGTCCCTCGAGGATCAAGATGTCGGGTTGACACACGGTGACGTGCTCGCCGTCGACGATGTCGTAGACCACGTGGCTGTACACCGGTGCCTGCACCGCGGGACGTCCGCTCTTCAACTCGCGCAAGAACTTGAGCAAGTTGCGAGTGTCGTAACTCTCGGGGAAGCCCTTTCGATTCATAATGCCGCGCTCCTCGAGCACGTGGTTCGGATGCAAGAAGCCGTCGGTGGTGATGAGATCGACCTTGGGATGATCGGGCCAACGAGCCAGGAGCGCCTGCAGAATTCGGGCGAACGTGCTTTTGCCCACGGCCACACTGCCCGCGACGCCAATGACGTAGGGAACCTTCGGCGCCAACGTGCCGAGAAAGGTGGCGCTCACTTTGTGCAGGTTCTGCGTGGCTGACACGTAGAGATTCAGCAAGCGCGTGAGCGGAAGGTAGACCGCGGCCACCTCGTCGAGGTCGATGCGCTCGTTGATACCGCGGAGGTTCTCGAGATCGGCCTCGCGCAGGGTCATCGGGGTGGCGGCGCGCAGCTCGGCCCACTGCTGGCGGTCGAACGAGACGTAGCGCTCAGTCACGGCGTGAGACGCTACCTGCCCGGAGAGACCGCACGTGGTCCGGCGGTCAATACCTCCACGCCGGTGTCGGTGACCAGCACCATGTGTTCGAACTGGGCGGTGCGTTTGCCATCGGCGGTGACCGCGGTCCAGTCGTCGTCCCACATGTGGAATTGCCAGGTGCCCAAGGTGATCATGGGTTCGATCGTGAACACCATGCCGGGCTTCATGATGGTGTTGTTGCGCGGGTCGTAGTAATGCAACACCTGGATGTCGGTGTGGAACTGTTCGCCGATTCCGTGACCGATGAACGCTCGAACGACTCCCATTCGATGTGTCTTCGCATGATCTTCGATCGCTTTGCCGATGTCGCTCAACGGACGTCCGGGCACCACCGCTTCGATGCCACGCCACATGCACTCTTCGGTCACCTTCACCAGCAGACGATCCTCGGCGCTGACGTCGCCGATCATGAACGTGGCGTTGGTGTCGCCGTGCACACCATCGACGTAACAGGTGACGTCGAGGTTGATGATGTCGCCGTCTTCGATGATGGTGCTGTCGGGTATGCCGTGGCAGATGACCTCGTTCAGGCTGGTGCACACGCTCTTCGGATAACGGTGGTAGTTCAACGGACTCGGGTAGGCACCACGTTCGATCGTGAGATCGTGCACGAACACGTCGATGTCGTCGGTGGTCATTCCGGGCTTCACGTACTCACCGGCCAAGCGCAGGATGTCGGCGGCCATCTGGCCGGCGTGACGCATGCGTTCGATGATCTCGGGTGATTTCACCGGCGATTCGTTCCAACGCACCACGTCGCCGGTGTCGGCGTAACTGGGCTTGGCGATGTGCGACGGCACGCTGCGCATCGGCGAGATAACGCCCGGCTCGATACGTCCTTCGAGTCCCTTGTGACAACGCTTGTAACGCCGACCCGAGCCACACCAGCAGGCGTCGTTCGCCTGCGGCAACGTCGCGGGCGCCCGACGGCGAGTGGGGCGGGGCTCGTTGGTCACGCGCTCAATCTACCGAGCATCGTTCATGGCAGGTAGAAGCCAGTCACGTCGGCAAGCACGTCGGCGCTTCCGTAGACGTAGAAGCAAATCCGGCCTGCGTTCACACCGGTCTGAGGCACCCTCACGATGACCGTGTTGGCAATGGTCTGACCGGTGCGGAAGTTCAGATTGCTCGCATCCGGCTTGGGAGCATCGCATGGATAGACGGTGAGATAGCCACCCTCGTCGGGGGCAACGGCGTTGGTCACCGTGATGTTCATCGCGATGGCGCCGAGACCCACTGTCTCCACGTATCGCACGTCGAGCATGATCGACGAATTGCTCACTTTTTGCTTTGCCGCTCCGACTCCCTCGCGGGTGTTCAGAATTCGTGCCGGTGCCAACGTGGTGTAGCCCGAACCTTCGGCGATCCAACCGTTGACGTCCACCAGAATGTCGGCACCGCCGTAGACGTAGAAGCACAATTCTCCGTTGGTGGGGACGGTGGCGATGACGGCGTTGGGAACGATGGCATTGGCCGTGAAGTTGAGACTCGACACATCGGGTCGTTCGGGGGCGTCGCAGGGATACACGGTGAGATAACCGGGATGAACACCCGTGCTTGTGTTCACAGCGGTGACGTTCAGGGACACCGCTGCCACGCCCGACAGTGGAACGCCGCCCAGACCGAGCACGTTCAGTTGCACCGTCTCGTCGACCACGCGGCGCTGAGTCGCGTTGACACCGTTGCGCGTGCTCATGATTCGTGCGGGAGACAAGGCCGTGAATCCGGAGCCGGTGGCCGACCAACCACCCAGGTCGGCGATGAGGTGCGCCGAGCCGTACACAGAGAAGCACACCCGTCCGTCGGCCGACAGCGGAGCGAGCACGGCGTTGGCCACGATCTGGCCGGTGCGGAAGTTCAGATTGCTCGCCTCGGGCACGGTCGAGGTGCACGGATAGACCGTCACGTAACCACCAACGTCGGGTGCCACGGTCCCATCGACGGTGACATTCAACGTCACGGCTTCCACACCGCTGAGAGGCACCCCATCGACGCCGGCCACTTGCAGCGACAAGATCGAGTTGGTGACTTTGGCTCGGGGAGCACCGATCGCGTTACGGGTGTCGAGAATTCTCACCGGTGTGACCGACGTTGTGGCGGGGGCGGCCACGAATTGGCGGATGAACGCATCTCCCGTGGATCCGTTCGACCCGGTGGCCAGCAGTTGTCCGGCTGGAGTCGTCAGTATTCGGCGTAGGTAGTCATCGTGATACGAGGACGTCGAATCGATGGCCATTGTTCCGTTGTTGCCCCAACGAGGGTCGAAGTTCCCGAGGAGGTCGAGGCTCCAAATGAACGACGAGAACGACGGACCAATGATGCTGAACGCGGCCACATAGAGACGATCACCCGACATCGCGATCGAGTTGGGAAAGTAGTAGCCAGTGCCGCCTGGTGGCGTGATGCGAATCTCACCGCTCGTGCCGAACGTCGATACCGGAACACCATTGGAATCGAATCTCCGTACCACCGCCGACCCCGTGCCGTCGTCGGGGTGAATGGTCGCGAAACCTCCGTCGTCCAGAAGCACGGCATCCATGTAGCCGCCCGGATCCGGAGAGGAGGTGTCGATAACAGTTCCACCGTTACCCCAACTCGGATCGATACTGCCGTCGGAGGAAGTCGCCACGATGAATCCTTGGCTGTCGCCGGACGGAACGTCGTAGTGCTCACCGATGCTGAAGTACCCACCATCGGGGCGCGGCAAAAGCGAGTGTGTGGCGTATACGCGTGATCCACCGGGACTGATATCCGTGAGATATTCGTCCGCATCGCCCATGGCACACCCTCCGGTGTTTTGGTCGATGGTGAGAAGGGTCAAGTCACCACCATTGCGGTCACCGTTCACCACGTAGCGACCATCCGATCGCACGTGTAGGTCGGAGAACTCCAACGGGTCGGAGAATTCGAATGAGGCGATGCCGTTGCCGGTACCCATGCCCGCACAGTCCGT
>RHCK01000149.1 GCA_010030605.1 Acidimicrobiia bacterium | reverse complement strand
GCGACCCTCGAAATCCCGTTCGTGATGCGCACGATGTCGAGCGTCGGTCCGAGCGTCGCCTACGACCATGGTTCGCCGGTCGCCGAGGGATACGCGGAACGTCGCGACGGGTATCCGTTCGAAGGAATCCTCGATCGAGTGGAGATCCGTCTCATTTCGCCTCGGACGCCGGCCGATGCCGTGGAGTCCGAACGGCGTCAAACCATGGGTCGCCAGTAAGACGGATCCTTCGATGTGTCGATGACCACCTGGAGCGCGGTCATGCCCGTATCGCTCGTGATGGTCGCTTCGTCGGAGGGGCGAAGCGTGATCGTCCCTCCTTCGGTGAATGTCTGTTCTGTCCCGGAGGTCGTGACTCGGCCGTGACCGTCGACGGCAACGATGACTCGTTGATGCCCGTCACCGACGGAGCCGAAGTGGTGTTTGGCCGATGCATCGAGTCGAACGAGTTCCACGTGCGCGAGGCCCCGTGTCGCGGCGAAGATTCCCGTGTCCGATGTGAGGACGCCGACCGACGACTCGTTCCAAACTCGCGAGTTCTGGTCGTAACGAACGAAAGACTGCCCCGACCACGTCCTGACATTCGGTGTCGGGCCATTAGGCAAAGTCATGACGGGTTCGACGCGGGTGAGGTGCTCGGCTGGATATCCGATCTCGATCACTTCCATTGCGTCGGAGTTACGGAGAACACGATGACGAATTTCGGGAGGCTGGATGACGCAGTCACCGGCATGAAGAACGAACGGTTCGCCTTGGTCCTCATAAACGACCTCGACCCATCCCCTTCGGCAGTAGATGAGTTGGAACAGCACATCGTGGAAGTGCACGTAGTCGGGAACGGGTCCGCCCTGTCGAATGCGAATGTTCGATGCGATGATCGCTCCGCCGAACCGGGTCGGAACCAGGTCGCGGTATTCCATTCCGGCTCGCCCGGTGTGCCAACGACCTTCGGCATCCCCGGGATACAGTGCGGATTCCTCGACGACGACCGGAACTGTCAATCGTGGCTCCGGGACGAATTCGATTCGAAGACCGCTCGGACCATCGAGGAAGCGTGCCGGGCTTTGCTTTTCCTCGACCCGAATCGTCTGCGATCGTGGTGTTCCGATTTCGAGATCGATCGTCGTGGAGTCGCGGGAGAGGCGGGCGGCTCTCGGCGCATCGGCGGGGTGGATCCAGTGAAGTTCGAAACCGCCCTCGACCCGTAGAAACTCGATGGCGGCCGATAGATCGTCGACCGGAACCAGGATCGAGGTGATCGAGGCACGGCCCTGGGCCCTCTCGGAGTCGGATGCCGTCATCTGCGGATGCACGCCCTTACTGTAGTGATCGTGTTCTTCTGGGTCTCGTTCCGGTCGGTCGATTGATGTCGTCATTCGTCACCAGCGACGGTTGTCGTATCAACTTCGAGATCATCGGCTCGGGTCCCTCCCTCTTGTTCTTCAATGGATCAGGGGCGTCGATCGCACTGTCCCGTCCGTTGATCGACATTTTTGCCCGATCGTTCACCGTTCTCGTTCACGATCAACGTGGCCTGGGTGAGTCGGACGTCCCCGATGGTCCGTACTCGATGGCGCGATACGCGTCCGATGGTTGGGAACTCTTGAGGCATGTCGGTTGGAACGAGTGTCTCGTCTTCGGAATCAGTTTCGGAGGCATGGTGGCCCAAGAGTTCGCCTGCACTCACCCTCGTGCGGTTCGACGATTGGTGCTGGCCTGTACCAGCCCCGGTGGAGGGGGAGGTTCGTCGTATCCTCTCGAGACGTTGGTCGATCTTCCGGCCGAGGAAAGAGGCCGTCTCATGATGACGATCGTCGACTCGCGCTTCGACGACGAATGGTTCGAGTCTCATCCGCAGGATCGCGTGTTCGTGGCACCGCGAGCGGAACTCACCGGGTCCGCGGCAATCGGCTACCGACGACAACTCGATGCCCGTCGACATCACGATGTGTGGGACCGATTGGCACTCGTCGATTCTCCGACCCTGGTTGCGAGTGGAACGCACGATGGCATCGCCGCGCCCGCGAACGGACGAGCGATCGCGTCGCGCATTCCGAGAAGTGAGTTCCGTGAATACGTTGGTGGGCACATGTTCATGTTCCAGGATTCGCGGGCCCTCCCGGACATGATGGAGTTTTTGTCGACCAAGGAGAACTCATGACCTCATTTGATTTCGATGGTCGCGTCGTGGTGGTGACGGGCGCGGGACGCAATCTCGGCCGGGAGTACGCCCTCGAATTCGCTCGTCGAGGAGCCGCCGTCGTGGTGAACGACTTGGGAGTCGGGATCTCGGACTCCGACGGTGTCGCCGAGGCGCCGACCACCAACCCGGCTGATGACGTGGTGGCCGAGATCATCGCGCTCGGAGGTCGAGCCGTGGCCAATCGTGACACGATCTCGACACCCGATGGAGGACGCGCCATTGTCGATACCGCCTTGGATTCGTTCGGGCGCGTCGATGTGTTGGTCAACAACGCGGGTCAGGTGCGAATGGCCCCCTTCGACGAGTTTCCCGAATCGAGCATCGATGCATTGATCGACACCCAGTTGCGGGGAACCCTGAACGTCAGTCGGCCGGCCTGGGGGTGGATGAAGCGACATGGTGGCGGTCGGATCGTCAACGTGTCCTCCGGCGCCGCCTTCGGCGGTGTTCCGGGCGGGAGTGTCTACGCGATGGCGAAGATGGGTGTCATTGGGCTCACGCGCGGGATGGCGAGCGAAGGGGCACCACTTGGTATCCACGTGAACGTCGTGGTTCCCTACGCCAAGACTCGTCCGGGCACCGCCTTCGGACCCATTCCGTGGTCGGAGGCTTTGGGGGAGTGGTTGAGTCCACGGTTGGTTGCGCCCCTCGTGGTGTGGCTGGGGCACACGGACTGCCCATTGAACGGTGAGACGATCAGCGTGGGTGGTGGCTGGGCGGGAGCGGTGCACACGGAACTGAGTGATGGTTACACGAATCGCGACGCCTCGGTGTACGACATCGCGTCCAACGTGGAATCCATGATGTCGTCCTCGCGCACTCCGTTGACCGCCACGTCTTCCATGGCGGTGCGGCATTTGTTGAAGGGCTTTCGCCAATGAGTGATACATCGACACGCATGAACGAGCTCGGCTTCTACACATTGCCGGGTGCGCCAAAGTCGCCCCACGATCTGTTGGCCGAAGTCGCCGATGCCGAGGCGATGGGTCTCGGAGCGTGTTTCATCTCCGAAAGATTCAACATCAAGGAGGCCGTGACGTTGTCGGGAGCGGTGGGCGCCGTGAGCACCAACGTGGGAATCGCGACCGCCGCCACCAATCACAACACTCGGCACCCGTTGGTGACGGCGTCGTACGCGACCACCATGCATCGATTGACCGGTGGGAGATTCACACTCGGGATCGGACGTGGCATCGAGGCGTTGTATCGGGCGTACGGAATGCCTCCGATCACCACCGCTCAAATGGAGGACTTCGCGGGGGTGATGCGTCGTTTGTTCAAAGGTGAGGTGATCCTTGGCCACGATGGGCCGATCGGAAAGTACCCCGTGTTGGCCCTCGACCCGTCGTTCGATGAGAACATTCCGCTGGGAATCACCGCGTTCGGCGATCGAACCTTGGAACTGGCCGGAAGAGCGTTCGACTGCGTGATCCTGCACACGTTCTTCACCGATGAGACCACCAAACGTTGTGTCGACATCGTTCGTCGGTCGGCCGAGCGAGCGGGACGCGATCCTCGCGCGGTCCGCGTTTGGTCCTGCTTCGCCACCGTTGGTGACCACCTTCCCGAAGACGTTCGACTGAAGAAGACCGTCGGCCGACTCGCCACGTATCTGCAGGCCTACGGTGACCTGATGGTGAAGACGAACGGATGGGATCCCGATGTCCTTCGTCGCTTTCGTGAGGATGATTTCGTCCGGGGTTTCCGTGGCGCGTTGGACAACACCGCCACCGCAACCGAGTTGGAGCACGTCCGTGGTCTGATTCCGGATGAATGGTTGGCTCCGGCGGCCTCCGGAAGTCCCCAGGACTGCGTCCGGGCGGTGCGGGGACAATTCGACCTTGGGGTGGACGGGGTGATCCTTCATGGCGCCAGCCCCGCCGACCTGCGGCCGATCGTGGACGAATATCGACACATCCGCGATCCGCGTCGATTCGCCCATCTGGCGGCCAACCCGGGTCTCTGAGACAGAATGCCCGCTATTGTCTCACTGAACATTTCGCCAGACATGTAGTCGGAGGTCGTCATGGAAAACGCGCAGGAGATCATCGACTGGGCCACGGATTACGACATTTTCGACCCCCGTTACGTCAATGACCCGTTTCGTATCTGGGACACGCTTCGTGAATCGTGCCCGATCGCTCATACCGACCGCTGGGGTGGCTCGTGGTTGCCGACGCGTTACGACGACGTGACCTCCATTGCCCGCGACATCGAAACTTTCCCGTCGGGTGGCGGCATCGCGGTGATTCCACCCGCCACGGGCTTGCCGGGAAGCAGCCAACCGCAGCTGCTTCCCTACGGCGTCCCGCCGATTTCGGCCGACCCTCCCTTGCACACCTGGACGCGGCGTCTGATCCTGCCCTGGATGTCGCCACAGAAGTCGCTGTCGTACGAGCCGATGACCGAGGCCTTGTGCAATCGCCTCATCGATGGATTTGTCCATACTGGACAGGCCGATTTGGCCGCCGATTACGCCCAGCAGATTCCTGTGCGTGTGATCGCGCACATCCTCGGTGTTCCGGCGGAGATGAGCGACACGTTCACCGGCTGGGTGCGCGACGTCCTCGAATTCGCGTACGACGCCGAACGTCGTCAACGAGGCACTCAAGGAGTGATCGAGTTCTTCATCAATGCTCTCGCGGCGCGACGCACCGATCCGGGAGATGATTTGATCTCGGAGTTGCT
>RHCK01000148.1 GCA_010030605.1 Acidimicrobiia bacterium | reverse complement strand
AACTGAGTGAGTCGTGTGTAATCGAACACCACCCGTTGACCGGCGTGCGTCAAAAAGTGCGGTTCCTGCACCGGTCCACTTCGTGCCTCGAGGGTGATGTCGGCCCGCACCTGGGGTGTGTCCACGACGATCCGATGCTTTTTCATCGGCTCGACTACGTGAACCGTGATCGGTCCGACCTGATTCGCATCGCGTCGATCGAGAGGCGCTCGCCGGGACGCATGCACCGACACTTGGCGTCGACCGTCGACGACCACGGAGAACGAGGCATCGGCGATGTGCCGGTTCGGATACAAGCCCATCGCAACGGCGAAATACAATCGCGTGTCCTTCGTGTACCCGTTGAAGAAGTAGCGGTCGTAGTGGTTGACGTCGCTGGTGGCGGTTTCATTGACGGGCGCACTGCCAGAGTGAATCGGGTAGTCGTCGAACGATGACAGCATGATGTGACCGTAGTCCGCCGAAGCCCCCAAGAGACAAGGCTTCGCCTAGCCTGCGGCCATGGCTCGGCGGCTCTCCGACAAGCGCTACGCGTGGATCACCCGGGCCGCGCTGACATCGCTCGTGATCATCGTGATCACCGGCGCCGCCGTACGACTGACGGGTAGCGGCCTCGGTTGCTCCGACTGGCCGAGGTGCAACGACGAGAAGTTCGTCGATGTCTCGTCGTTCCACGGCGCGATCGAGCAGTTGAATCGACTCTTCACCGGGGTGGTGACCGTGCTCGTGATGGCGTCGGTGCTCGCCGCTCGGTTCTTGGTCGAGCGGCGTCGAGATCTCGAGCGCCTCGCCTGGCTCTTGGTGCTCGGAGTGATCGGGCAAATCGTGCTGGGGGGAGTGGTCGTACTCACGGATCTCAATCCGGTCGCCAATCAGGGTCACTTTCTTCTGTCGATGTTCCTCGTGGCCACGGGACTGATCTTGGTCAAGAAGGCGAGTGGTCGGGAGACCTCGATCGCCACGACCGTTCGAATTCGACGGCTCGTCAGACTGGTGGCGGCGCTCGCTGGCACGGCGATCGTCACCGGGACCGTCGTCACCGGCGCGGGTCCTCATGCCGGGGACGAGAAAGCGCCGCGTCTGGATGTCGCCATCACGACCGCCGCTCGGATTCATGGCATCGCCGTCTTCACGACCCTGGTCGCCATCGTCGTGCTGTTGGTGGCGATTCGGCGATCGTCCTTCGGCACGCTTCACTCCGCCATCGAAGTCCTTCTGGTGTTGGGAGTGCTGCAGGCGACCGTCGGTTATGTCCAATACTTCAACGACATCCCGGCCGCACTGGTGGGTAGTCACATCGCCCTGGCGACGGCTTTCTTCTTGGCCATCGTCAACTTGTGGTGGGTGGCGGGCCGGAGTCGAAATCAGATCGAGGCTGAAAGAGCCGCGATCGTTTCGCGATAGACGACGATCGTTTCCTCGACGATGTCCGCGACGGTCTTGATTCCTTCGATGCGACCCATGACTTGACCGGTCAACGCGATCGATGACTCCAAGTCTCCACCGAAGTAGAGGTCC
Source organism: Acidimicrobiia bacterium (assembly GCA_010030605.1). GTDB lineage: Bacteria > Actinomycetota > Acidimicrobiia > Acidimicrobiales > Ilumatobacteraceae > Casp-actino8. The sequence continues at coordinate 3,375 of RHCK01000148.1, read as the reverse complement.
TGGATTCGGCTCATCTCCGCCAGTGAGACGTTTTCTTCGCGCTCGAGTCGGGTGGTTCGTTCGGTGCGCAGAGCGCGTAGCCCCGGCCGCGAGAGCCGGTTGAGGAACACGGTGTCCGTTTCCGCTCCACTCACGATGGCGTTCTTCCAATTCTCGTGCACGGGCGACTCGAGGGCCGAGACCATTCTCGTTCCCATCTGAACGCCCTCGGCACCGAGCGCGAAGGCCGCCGCCATCGACACCCCGTCACAGACGCCGCCGGCGGCGATGATGGGCACGTTCACCTTCGAACGCACGAGGGGAAGAAGCACCATCGTCGAAACGTCACGGGGGTTCTTGAAGCCACCCCCCTCGCCACCTTCGACCACCAAGCCGTCGACGCCGGCCTCGACAGCTTTCAACGCGGCTGACAGCGTGGGGACAACGTGGAAGACAGTGAGACCTGCGGCTTTGAGCGTGCTCGTGTATTGGCGCGGATCTCCGGCCGACGTGGTGACGAAGCGGACACCTTGCTCCACGACGAAGTCCACGATGGAGGGATCGCGCACGAACATCTGTGCCACGTTCACACCGAACGGCTTGTCGGTGAGCTCCCGCATCTTCGCGATCTCCAGCCGAACGGCCTCGAGTTCTCCTGAGGATGTCTCGATGATTCCCAGTGCTCCGGCGTTGCTCACGGCCGAGGCCAACTGCGATCGAGCGATCCAGCCCATCGGGGCCTGCACGATGGGGTAATCCACGCCCAGAAGTTCGGTAACTCGATTTCGAAGGGGTGCGGATTTCGTCATGTGTCGACCGTAGACCGCGACCGGCCCGCCGACAATCCCGCGAGGGGCAGTCCGGCAAAAACCAGTAGCCCACCGACGACCGCGGCGGAACTCGGACTTTCGTCGAGTACCACGACCGCAAGAATCGACGCAATCACGGGTTCGAGGATCGTGAGCATGATGACCACGGATGGGGCGAGGCGTTTCAGCCCCCACCCGAACGCAACGTAGGCGAACCCGAGGGTGATCACTCCTTGGTACAAGATCATCCAAATACCTCGCGTCGACGTCAACCATGAGGTGTCCGCCACGAAGAGAAGCGGACAGGTGACGATCGCACCACCGCCGAAGATCACGGCCATGCTGGCGGTGGAGTCCACACCGCGCTCGATCAGAACCGATCCTGCCTCGGTGTAGATCGCGTAGGAAAGACCGGCGGCGAGAGCCATGACGAATCCCAAAGTCTCGAAGTTCGGTGTGTCGGAGCCGGTCGATGAACTCCGACCCATCGTCTGAAGCACCAAACCGGCGCCGAGCACGATCGCAGCAACCCACCACCATCTCGTTGGTGCCCGCCGACCGCGAATACGACCGATCAACCGTGAGGCCAGAGGGCTGATCCCGATGGTGGTCACCGCGGCCACCGCGACCCCGGTTCGGTCGGTGGCCCCGAAGAAGCACGTTTGGTACCCGCCAACTCCGAGCGAACCGACGATGATCCACGATGCGTGCGCACGACAACGGGGGAGCCTCCGCAGGGCGATGATCGACAGGAAGAGTCCCCCCACGGCGAGCCGTAAGGCGGCCGCCGCCCACGGATCGGTTTCTGGCGGCCCCTTGGCCAACGCGGTGCCGGTGGTGCCGAAAAGGGTGGCGGCAAGCAGGATGGCGCCGACGGACGTCCATGGAGCTCGCGCCGTCTCGGGACTGTTGGCGACCATGGCATTAGGACTATCATTTCGTCGATCACGGGCGATGACCCGGACGACGAGGCGGGGGAGCAAGCCGGTGCCAGCTGACAGACGTAAAGCGCGGCATCTCCTGGGTTTGCTGTTCTTTTCCATCTTCGGACTGGTCTTTTCATCCATGTCGAGCGGAGCCAATGCCGCCGACTACGCCTTACGAATTCAAGTGAGAGAGCAATCCCGCGATTCCAGTGGGAAGACGGACAATCAGCCAATTCCGGGTGTCACGATCACCGTCACCGATGCATCGGGTGCCGAGGTTGGCTCCGGAGAGACCGACGAGAAAGGTGTCGTGCTCATTCCGGTTCCCGGGAAGGCTGACTACACCGTGACGCTCGACGAATCGACGTTGCCCGACGGAGAATCGCTGGATGCCAAGACGCCTGCAGTCCAGCAAATTCTCGCCGATTCGTTCATCACGAACACGAAAGTCGTGAGCTACTTCACCGGCGCGTCCCAAAGTGCGAGCGTCAGTGGCTTCGACAAGGTTGTTCAACGATTGGTCGACGGCGTCCGGCTCGGGTTGATCCTGGCGATGTGCTCGGTCGGTTTGTCCTTGATTTTCGGCACGACCGGATTGACGAATTTCGCGCACGGAGAGATGGTCACCTTCGGTGGTTTGGCTGCCTTCGTGTTCAACGTGACCGGCTTGAGTTTTCTCGGATTCTTGTCTTTCCTGCCGGGTATCTACGAGAACGGAACCTTTCACATTTTCTGGGCTGCGCCGTTGGGTATCGCGTGTGGTGCGGGTTTTGGTTGGGCGTTGAACGCCGGTGTCTTCGCGAAGTTGCGGCGTCGGGGAATCGGTCTCGTCACTCAGATGGTTCTCACCGTTGGTTTGTCGATCCTTCTGCGAAATTTCTTCTTGTCGCGTTTCGAAGGACGAACACGTCCGTTCCGTGAATTCACGCTCCAGAAAGCTTTGGAATTCGGACCGATTTCCATCACCCCTCGCGATCTGATCGTTTCCATCCTGAGCCTGTTGATTCTCGTGGTGGTTGCGCTCGGTCTGCGCTACACCCGATTGGGTAAGGCCACACGCGCCGTCAGCGACAACCCCGATTTGGCCTCGGCCACCGGAATCGACAGTGAGCGGGTCATACGGTTGGTCTGGATCATTGGCGGAGCACTGGCGGCCACCGGAGGAATCTTCCGTGGTCTCGACGAGCAGGTCAGCTTCGACATGGGTGGTCGCCTGCTCTTCTTGATGTTCGCGGGAATCACCTTGGGTGGTTTGGGCTCGGCTTTCGGTGCCTTGGTTGGCGGTTTCGTGGTCGGAGTGATGGTCGAAGTCGCCAGTTTGGTTGTACCGACCGAGTTGAAGACCACTCCGGCCTTGCTGGTTCTGATCCTGGTGCTCTTGTTCCGGCCCCAGGGAATTCTCGGAAAAGCGCAGAGAGTGGGTTAGCGATGGACTGGAACCTGGTCTTCGAGAACAGCATCAAGGGCTTCGTCGGCATCAACGCCGTCTACTTTGCCGTCGCCGCACTGGGATTGAACGTTCAGTTCGGCTACACGGGGCTTTTGAACTTCGGTCAAGCGGGCTTCATGGCGTGTGGCGCGTACGGGCTGGGGATGACGTCCAAATACTTCGATATCTCGATGTGGTGGGGCATCCCGCTCGGAATTCTCTTCTCGGTCGG
>RHCK01000147.1 GCA_010030605.1 Acidimicrobiia bacterium | reverse complement strand
GCGACAAATTGTCGCTTTACATACCTGTGGCACGTACACAAAGCGACAAATTGTCGCATTTTGGTTGTCAGGGTTGGTCGTCGAGGAACTTTTGGAATTGTTCCGCCAGGTCGTCGGCCGACGGGATCGCGGCCTCCGTCATCTGGTCGTACCCGATCTCCAACGCCCTCACCCGACCGGCCAAATCCGGATCACTGCGCATCGCCTCGTCGTGTAGCCCGCGCCACCGCTCGATCTCCTCGTTCAAGTCGGCGACCCCCGTGGGTACACCGAGAACGTGTCCGAGGTGTTGAAGCAACGCCGCCGCCGACTGGGGATGTTGCGAGTAGTCGAGGTAGTACGGCACCCCGACGCGCAACGAGACCGCGGGCAGATCCTCTTTCTCGCATTCGGTCTGCAGAACACCGACCACGCCAGTCATACCTTGATACGACGGTTTCGATAGTCCCAGTCCGCGCGCCAGATCCGGGTCGAACGAACTCCCCACCACGATCGGCGCACGGGTGTGCGGCACCGCATCGAGCGCCGCACCGACCGTGACCATCGCTTCGCATCCGAGTCGCAGGTAACACGCAATCACCGACTGCACGTACGTGCGCCACGCGGTATGCGGTTCGACGCCGTTCAGGATCACGACATCGCGAACCGCATTGGGAAAGCGAATCGCCACCACATCATTCGTGGGCCACACGATCTCGCGCTCACCGTCATCGTCGAAGCGAGCCTCGGGGCGCACTTGGGTGAAGTCGTAGAACGGATCCGGGTCGATCGTTGCGATCAGTTCGGCATCGTTCGCCTCGGTCAGAAATCGCAACGCGCTGGTTGCCACACCCGCGATATCGAACCAGCCCGTCAGTGCCATCACCATCACCGGACGACGAAGAGGAGTCGAGACTCCGTGCCACTCCAGAACGTCCGCCACTTCCATGGGTCAGATTCTCACCCGCGTAGAGCGTCAACCACAACGTCGATGCACCGTGTCAGAGCCATCACGTCATCGGGATCGACGGCGGGGAACATTCCGACGCGCAATTGATTGCGCCCCAACTTGCGATAGCTGTCGGTGTCGACCACACCGTTGGCGCGCAGGGCCGTGCACACGTCGTTCGCGTCCACGCCACCGTCGGCGCTTGCGGCGATGTCGATCGTTCCCACCACGTGCGAGCGCATTGCTTTGTCAGTCACGAACGGGTTCGCCCACGATTTCGATTCGGCCCAGGAATACAAGATGTCCGAGGACCTCTTCGACCTCGCATTGCAGGCGGCCAAACCACCCAAGCCGTTCATCCAACGAACTTGCGCTTCGAACATCACCAACGTCGCGAGAGCCGGCGTGTTGTAGGTCTGATTGGCGACGCTGTTGTCGAGCGCGATCTTGATGTCCAAAGAAGCGGGCGTCCAACGCTTCGACGAGGCGATTCGATTGATTCGTTCGATTGCTCTCGGCGAACAGGCGGCCACCCACAGACCACCGTCGGACGCGAAACACTTCTGCGGCGCGAAGTAGTACACGTCGACCTCGGACGGGTCCCACAACAAACCGCCGGCGGCGGACGTGGCATCGACAATGACCAACGAATCGGCATCCGCACCGACCGGACGGACGAGCGGCATCATCACGCCGGTCGACGTCTCGTTGTGCGTGAAGGCGTAACTATCGATGCCCGGCTCGGCCGTCGCGACGGGATGCGAACCCGGATCGCACTTGATCACGGTCGGCTGTCCGAGATGGGGGGCCACCGATGCCGCCTCGGCGAACTTCGACGAGAATTCTCCGAACACCAGATGTTGGCTGCGGTTTTCGATGAGGCCGAACGTCGCAACGTCCCAGAAAACGGTCGATCCACCGTTACCCAGCACGATCTCCCATCCGTCGGGCAACGAGAACAAGTCGCGAAGACCGGAACGCAGTGCGCCAACGAGGTTCTTCACGGGCGCCTGGCGGTGTGATGTTCCGAGCAACTTGCCTCCCGCGGCGGCGAGAGCCTCGACTTGTTCGACCCTCACCTTCGACGGGCCACATCCGAACCTTCCGTCGGCGGGCAAAAGGTCGGGGGAAATACGAATCGAACGGGGGTCTGTCGTGCTCACTGTGTAAGCATGGCATCCATGAGTTCGTCTCCCCAACGGAATCGCACATCTTCTCGCTTGGCTGCCATCGCGGAATCGGCCACCTTGGCTGTCGACGCCAAGGCCAAGGCGCTCAAGGCCGCCGGCGAGAACGTCATTGGCTTCGGTGCCGGTGAACCCGATTTCCCCACTCCCGAACACATCGTCGAGGCGGCGGTGAAGGCGTGTCGTGACCCGAAGATGCACCGCTACACGCCGGCCGCCGGTTTGCCGGAGCTGCGCGAAGCCATCGCGGCCAAGACGCTTCGCGACAGCGGTTTCCAGACGACGGCGAATCAGGTGTTGGTGACCAACGGCGGAAAGCACGCGGTGTTCACCGCGTTCGCCGCATTGTGCGATCCGGGTGACGAGGTCATCGTTCCCGCTCCGTACTGGACCACCTATCCCGAAGCAATCGTGCTCGCTGGGGGAGTGCCGGTGATCGTCGACACCAACGAAGAGACCGGATTTCGCGTCACCATCGAACAACTCGAAAAGGCACTCACGCCGCGCACGAAAGTCCTCTTGTTCGTTTCGCCCGACAACCCATCGGGATCGGTGTACCCACCCGAGGAAGTGAAGGCGATCGGCGAGTGGGCAGTTTCGCGTGGCGTTTGGGTGGTCACCGACGAGATCTACGAACACCTCACCTACGGTCCCCACCGCTTCGCCAGCATGCCCACGCTCGTTCCGGACATCGCCGATCAGTGCATCATCGTGAACGGTGTGGCCAAGACATACGCCATGACCGGTTGGCGCGTCGGTTGGATGATCGGACCCAGCGACGTGATGAAGGCGTCGATCAATTTCCAAAGCCATGCAACATCGAACGTCAGCAACATCGCACAGGCGGCGGCATTGGCGGCCGTCGCCGGTGATCTCAGCGCTGTCGCCATGATGCGCGAGGCCTTCGAGCGTCGAGGTCGCACCATGCACCGTCTTTTGAGCGCCATCCCCGGCGTGACCTGTCTCGAACCGCAAGGTGCGTTCTATTGCTATCCGAACGTGAGCGGGTTGCTCGGCCGGTCGTACAACGGTCGACAGGCGAACACATCGATGGAATTGGCCGACATCGTCCTTTCCGAAGCCAAGGTCGCGTTCGTTCCCGGCGAAGCCTTCGGATCGGCCGGTTACGCCCGCTTTTCGTTCGCGCTGGGTGATGCCGATTTGGAAGAAGGCATCAATCGCCTCGCCGCTCTCGTGGCAGCGAATTCCTGAATTCGCCCCACTCGGGAATTGCCGGTATGTCCGGCCATTGAATCGAGAGTGCTAGGTTGATCGAGCCGGCAATAGTCGGTGCGTGAATTCCAGCGAAGTCCGGTGAGATTCCGGCACTGTCCCGCAACGGTGGTCCGAGTCGGCAGCAATGTCGCCTCGGCGAGTCCGGTCGCCTGTTTCACGCGCGATAACCAACCCTCGAGGCAAGGGCGGATCGTGCTGGGGCGAAATCTCCTCACACTCCTCTTGCTTCCTCAAAGCAATGGAGGAAGCTTCAATGAAGCAAGACGCGACCCAAGGTCGTTTCGCAATGACCAGACGCCACGTGGCGGCCATGTTTGTCGCCGGAGCGGCACTGTTGGCCGCGTGTGGAGGCGACGATTCATCAACGGAAACGGTGAACACCGAAGCGGAAGAGCAGGCGATGCGCATCGTGTCGCTCTCGCCCACGCACACCGAGATCCTGTACGCCATCGGTGCCGGCGATCAGGTCGTCGCGGTCGACTCGATGTCCAACTATCCGGCAGACGCGGCCATCACCGATTTGTCGGCGTACGAGCCGAACGTCGAGGCAATCTCGGAGTTCGACCCGGATCTCGTGGTGATCGGCGATGACTTCACCGGACTCGCCGATCAATTGACTGCCATTGGGATCAAGTCGTGGGTGAGCGCCGCTCCGACGACGCTCGATGAGGTGTACGCGCAGATCGCCGATCTCGGCGTTGCCGTTGGTCATGGCGAAGAAGCGACGGCGTTGGCCGATTCCATGAAAGCCGACATCGAAGAGATCGTGTCGGCGGCTCCCGCGGTTCCCGAGGGGACGTCGTACTTTCTCGAACTCGACGACACGCTCTTCACCGTCACGAGCAACACCTTCATCGGCTCGCTCTATGAAATGTTCGGATTGCGCAACATCGCCGACGCATCGGAGGGCGACACCGATTATCCGCAACTATCGGCCGAATTCCTCGTAAGCCAAGACCCGACACTGATCTTCCTCGCCGACACGAAGTGCTGTGAAGCATCCGCCGAGAAGGTGGCCGCTCGCCCCGGTTGGGATGTGCTCAGCGCGGTCGCCGCGGGCAACATCGTCGAGCTCGATGACGACATCGCCTCACGTTGGGGACCGCGTCTGGTCGACTACGTGGCGGCCATCGCGAAAGCTTTGGAGTCGGTCGAGTCCTGATGTCGTCGACGGTCGAACGCGGAGCCACCAGATCGTGGTGGGTGCCAATCGCCTGCGTGGCGTTGGCGATCGCGTTCTTGTTCGGTGCCATGATCGGTCCGGCCGGGCCCGCCTGGTGGCGGGTGCCGGCCGAACTGCTCGATCATCTTCCTTTCGTGCGAATCGACTCGGGAGCCACGGCGCTCCAGAGCACCGTGTTGTGGGAGATCCGCATGCCGCGCGTTGTGCTGGCGGGCATCGTTGGTGCGATGCTCTCGTTAGCGGGAGCCTCATTCCAAGGAGTGTTTCGTAACCCATTGGTCGATCCGTACCTCCTCGGTGTGGCGGCGGGCGCCGGCCTCGGAGCGACGATCGTCTTCGTGGTCGGGCGGGCGTCCAGTCAGTCGTGGCCCGTCGATCCCTTGCCGCTGGCGGCCTTCGTCGG
>RHCK01000146.1 GCA_010030605.1 Acidimicrobiia bacterium | reverse complement strand
GCCCACCACGCCGGCGTACGGCCCACGCTTCACCGGTTCGAGTTCGTCGATGATCTCCATGGCCCGCACTTTTGGTGCACCGCTGACGGTGCCCGCGGGCAACGTGGCCCGCAGAACGTCGATGGGGGTTTTGCCCGGCAACAAATCACCGCTCACTTGCGACGTGAGGTGCATCACATGGCTGTAACGCTCGAGGGTCATCAACTCGTCCACGTGCACCGTCCCGAAGGTGGCCACTCGTCCCACGTCGTTGCGCGCCAGGTCCACCAACATCACGTGCTCGGCGACTTCCTTGGGGTTCTCCCGCAATTCCGCGGCCAATCGTCGGTCGTGTTCGTCGGTGGCGCCACGCTTTCGGGTGCCCGCGATCGGACGGCTGATGACTCGGCCACCGAGCAACTGCACCATCGGCTCGGGGGAACTTCCGACGATGGTCATCCCGGGCTGGCGCAGGAAATACATGTACGGACTGGGGTTCACCTGACGCAACACGCGATACATGTCGAATCCGTCGGCGTTCAGATCGATCGAATATCGCTGCGAGAGCACGACCTGAAAAATGTCTCCGGCCCGGATGTACTCCTTGGCGGCTTCCACCGCACGTTGGAAGGCCCCATCGGGCATCGACGACGTGGCCGAGGGCAACACGTCGTCGCGCGACGGAGGCTCGACGGGCGTGTACGCCAGCGGTCGGGCCAGATCGGCCATGGCGTTTCGCGCTCGCTCGGCGGCCGCGTCGTATTCGCGATCGAGGTCGTCGTCGGACAAACCAAGAACCGGAACACTCTCGATCAGATACACACGCTGACGCCAGTGGTCGAACGCGGCCAGCGAACCGATCACGCTCATCACGGCGTCGGGCATGCCACGGTCGTCGTGTGGAACGTGGGGAAGGTGTTCCACCTCGCGGACCACGTCGTAACCGAGGAAACCCATGACACCACCTTGCAACGGCGGCAGGTCGGCGATCACCGGGCTGCGGTATTCGGCGAGCAATCCCTCGATGGCGGCCAACATGCCGCGGTCGCGAGGGACGGATGACGGGATGTCCCCCTGCACCTCGAGGCGCCCATCGACGAGGCTGAGCGTCGCGCGCGGATGTCGCCCGACGAAACTGAATCGGCTCCAACGTTCGCCATGTTCGACCGATTCGAGAAGGAACCCGTCACCGTCGCCAACCAATTTGGCGAAGGCCGCCACCGGAGTCTCCAGGTCGCCGAGAATCTCGATCCAGACGGGAACGACGGTGTGCTCACGCGCGAGTCGGCGAAATTCTTCGCGGTTCGGACGAACGATCGGGGTCGACGTCATTGGGTTCCGGATCCGAACGCCTCGAAGAAGCAGGTTCGTGCTCCGGTGTGACACGCACCGTTGCCTTCTTGCTCGACCTTGAACAACAACGTGTCGGCGTCACAGTCGTAGTACGCCTCGCGCACGAACTGGCGGTCGCCGCTGGTGTCACCTTTGCGCCACAGTTCACGACGGCTGCGGCTCCAATAGACCATGCGGCCCTCGGCGAACGTCATGGACAGGCTCTCGGCGTTCATCCACGCCATCATCAGCACGTCACCGTTGGTGATGTCCTGGGCGATCACGGGCACGAGTCCGTCGGCGTTGTACTTGACCGCGGCCAATTGTTCGGGCGTGGGCTGAATGGTCGTCACGAGGACACTCTGTCAGAGATACAGCCCGGTGTGGCCGTCGATTCGACTGGCGGCCACCGCATGGATGTCCCGCTCGCGCAGCATGATGTAGTCGGTGCCGCCCACTTCCACTTCGTAGCGATCCTCGGGACTGAACAACACCCGGTCGCCCACCTCGGCGCTGCGCACGTTCTGTCCGAGAGCCACCACTTCGGCCCACACCAAGCGCTTGGAGATCTGGGCCGTGGCCGGAATCAGGATTCCACCGGAACTTCGGCGCTCACCGTCGCGTTCGGGGATCCGAACCAGCAAACGGTCGTTGAGCATCTTGATCGGAAGCTTGTCGGCATCCACCGCCTCGGGCTTCTTGGACTTGTCCTTGCTGTCGGCCACGATCGAGCACGGTACCGTCACTTTCGTGTCGATCGAAACCGTGACTCTGACCACCATCGACGGACTCTCGATCGAGGCCGACATCATCACGGCCTCGCTCGACCGACCGGTGAGGGGAGGCGTCGTCATCGCCCACCCTCATCCGCTGTATGGTGGTGACCGCTTCAATCCGGTGGTCGACGCTCTCTTCCGAGGACTCGCCGACCGCGGTTTCGATGCGATCCGGTTCGATTTTCGTGGTGTCGGACGCAGCGAAGGTGAGCACGATGGTGGCGAATCCGAACGACTCGACGTGGCGGCGGCGATCGACTTCCTCGCGAACCTTCACAGCGAGGGCGTGTGGGCCGCCGGATATTCGTTCGGTTCGATGGTCGCTCTCGACGTCATCGAGCCGCGGGTTCTCGGCTGGGTCGCGGTCGCGCCACCACTGTCGGGTCCGCGCGCGGTGCTCGCCGCGCGCGACCCCCGACCCAAGTTGATCCTTTCGCCCCAACACGATCAGTTCTGCGATCCGAATCGAGCCGCCGATATGACCGCCGATTGGATCAATCACCAACTCGGCATCGTCGAGGGCACCGATCACTTTCTCAATGGCCGACTGACCACCATCGTCGAGCAGGTCGACGAGTTCCTGGTCGGTTGATCAGCTCTTCAGAACCGCTTTGATTTCGGCCATGACGTCGGGCGTCATCAGCGGGATCACGTCGAGCGCACCGAAGTTCTCCGTCACCTGCGACGCCTTGCTGGCCCCGGTGATCACCGTCGACACGTTCGGGTTCTTCGTGCACCACGCCAACGACATCTGTGCCAACGTGCAACCCAAACGTTCGGCGATGGGGAGCAGTTGCTTCACCTTCTCCTGTGTGGCCGCACCGGTGAGCCGTTCGGCCAGCCATCCGTATCCCGGAAGCGCAGCGCGCGAATCGGCCGGAACGCCGTCGATGTACTTGCCGGTCAACACACCGGAAGCCAACGGGCTCCAAATGGTGGTTCCGAGACCGATGTCCTCGTAGAGGCGTTTGTACTCGACCTCGACTCGACGACGTTCGAGCATGTTGTACTGCGGCTGTTCCATCACCGGCTTGTGCAGATGATGACGGTCGGCGATCTCCCATGCGGCACGAATCTCATCGGCCGTCCATTCGCTGGTGCCCCAGTACAAAACCTTGCCTCGATCCACGAGGTCGCTCATGGCCCACACCGTCTCCTCGATCGGCGTGTTCGGGTCCGCGCGATGGCAGAACAACAAATCGACGAAATCCACCTGCAGACGATCGAGGCAGCCCTCGATCGAATGATGCAGGTACTTGCGGTTGAGTGTGTTGTTCATGTTGGGAACCGCGCCATCGATGCCCCAGAAGACCTTGGTGGACAGCACGTAGTCCTGGCGACGCCATCCCAGGTCGGCGATGACGCGACCCATGATCGCTTCGCTTTCGCCACCCGCGTACGCCTCGGCGTTGTCGAAGAAGTTGCAACCGGCGTCCCAGGCTCGCTGCATGCAATCGCGCGCGGTGTCGTCCTTCATCTGAGTGTCGAACGTGACCCAACTTCCGAACGACAGAACCGAGACCTTCAGGCCACTTCTACCGAGGCGTCGGTATTCCATCTTGGGGTTCGGTGTGAATCGAGAATTTTGAGCCATGCTCGGACGCTACGCCACGGCATCGTCGCGAATGGCAACGAGCCGGGCGATTCCTTCGGTCCCGACACCACAACATCCACCGATGTACGTCGCTCCCCGACTCACCAACGCCTCGATGCGCGACGTTTCGAACGAATTCACACCGACGCCCACCCATTGGCGCGACGCGGCATCCCAACTCCGTCCGTGGTTGGGATAGGCGATGATCGGCGCCGCACTGGGAGAACCGTTCGAAAGTCCGGAGATGGTTTCGACCGCCGCATCGACCACGTCGGGGTGCGCGCAATTCACACCCACCGCGACCAGATTCGCATAACCGGTCACGGCCTCGACGGCCGAGACCAATGTGTCGCCTCCGTACGTGAGCGAGCCCGATGCCGCTCCGAAACTGAACCAAGCGGGTGGCGCGCCCAGATCTTCCAGGATTTCGGCGATCAGCCGCGCCTCGTCGGCCAACGGGATCGTCTCCACGGCCACCAAGTCGGCACCCGCGTCGACGAGGACGCGCAGTTTGGATCGGTGATACTCCTCGACAGCGGACCACGACACTCCGTAGCGGCCGTTGTATTCGCTTCCGTTCGCCAACATCGCTCCGAACGGACCCACCGATGCGGCGACGCGCACCGAACTACCCCGCACCGCCCGTCGCGCGATGGTCACCGTCGACGCCAGCGCCGCCGATGCGTCGTTGTTCGACATTCCCAAGGACTCGAATTCGTTCGCACCGCACTGGTAACTCGCCGTCGCGATGATGTCGGAACCAGCTTCCACGAAACTGCGGTGCGCGCGTTCCAACAAGTCCGGCGACTCGATGATCGCCCGGGCCGTCCACAACGGTCCGGAGATGTCGGCCCCCACCTCTTCGAGTGCGGTGGACAACCCACCATCGATGACGGTGAACATGCGCGTCAACCCACTGGACGGACCACGATGCCGGCGGCGGCCATGGCGGCTTTCGTTTCGGCGATGGTGAACTCCCCGAAGTGGAAAATCGACGCGGCCAGCACGGCGTCGGCTCCGCCAACGTCGATGCCCTCGACCATGTGACGCAGATTTCCGACCCCGCCCGAGGCGATGACGGGAACTCCGACCGCGTCGGCCACGCGACGAGTGAGTTCGAGATCGAATCCTTCCTTCGTACCGTCACGATCCATGGAGGTGAGAAGAATCTCGCCCGCCCCCCGTGCAGTCGCTTCGACGGCCCATGCGATGACGTCGATTCCGGTCGGCGTGCGACCCCCGTGAAGGAATACCTCGAATTCGTTCGGC
>RHCK01000145.1 GCA_010030605.1 Acidimicrobiia bacterium | reverse complement strand
CAGATCCTCGCGTTGCTCGAAGAGCGTGAAGTAGTGCTCGTCGAAACGGGCATCGATGAACCACTGCAGGGAGCCCTCACCGAACGGACCCTCGCGCACGATCGTCGGTGGCACCACGTGCAATCCCATGGCATCCGACAGAACGCACGCGGCCACTTCACGCTTGTACAGCCCCGACGGGAAGTCCCACAGCGGACGTTCGCCGCGAAGCGGCTTGTAGATGGCGCGACCGGTGTCGACCACCCCGTCGTGTTCGTGTCGCAGGTCCACCAGGAAGGTGGCGTTGCTGCTGTAGGGCATACGACCCTCGACGTCGATGTCTCCGACGCGCAGCAGGGACTCGATGTCGGGCACGGAGGCTCAGTTCATGCGAGGGCAAAAATGTCCCTCGGGGTTCATTGGACGCTCGCAAAAGACGCAATCGGGACGACCGGCCGACACCACGCGGTCGGTGTGCTCGCAGAACGCCATCGCTTGGGCCCGCGTGAGCGAGACGCGCATCAACCCACCGGACTCTTCGCCATCGGCATCGTCGAACCCCAGTGCTTCGTCATCCTCGTCGTCGTTCTCGTCATCATCGTCGAGGGCGAACTCGCGGAGATGCAGCACGAAATGATCGCCCGACCGGTTGAACTCCAGTGCCACGGCTCCGAGCACGAAGGCTTCATCGATGGGTTCAGCGAGGTGCATCACGTTGCGGGGAGGTTGTCCCTCGGGAACCGGCAGGTGGTTCAGGGCGCGGCGCAAATACTGCGCGATGGCCGCGGCTTGTTGCTTTTCGCAACGAACGGTGACCGTTCGCGGGCCCATGCGGGCTTGCAAATAGAAGGTGCGACTACCGGGAACGCCGATGGCTCCGGTGGTGAGAACGTCGACGTGTTCGAATTCGGCGAAGAAAGGCATGACGGAATCTCAGGACGGACGAAGTTCGGCCAACGAGCCGCCGGTGGAGTTGACGGTGAGCACGATCGGTCCACCCGACGTGTAGGCGATCGCCGACACCGAGCACGTGCTGATGACGATGCGCTGGAAGAGGTCGATGTGGGTGCCCATCGCATGAGCGACGGCGGCTTTGATGGGGTCGGCGTGCGACACGCACACGATGGTCCCGCCCCGGTGCTTGGCGCACAGTCGATCGAGCGCGGACACCATGCGGGTTTGCATCTCGGTGAAACTCTCGCCGGACGGAAAACGGAACGTGGAGGGCGAACGTTGCACCGTGGTCCACTCGGGAAGCTTCATCAACTTCTTGAGTTCCGCGCCCGTCCAGTCGCCGAAATCGCACTCGAGAAGACCTTTGTCGATGGCCACGCGATGTCCGGTGGCACGAGCGATGGGAGCGGCAGTTTCGCGCGCCCTCTCGAGTGGTGACGCGTACACGGCGTCGATCTTCTTCAGGGCCGCGATGCGCTCGGCCACCGCGTCGGCCTGTTGACGACCGGTGTCGGCCAGATGGAGCGCGACGAGACCTATTGGGGACGACCAGTTCCGGGTTTCGGTGATCCGAACGCGGCCATTCTGGTGTTGGGTCTGGCCCCGGCCGCACACGGCGCGAATCGAACGGGACGAATGTTCACCGGTGATCGCAGCGGAGATTGGTTGTATCGCGCGATGCACAAAGCGGGACTGGCGAATCAACCGGAGTCGTTGCACGCCTCCGATGGATTGCGTTTGACCGGGGCGTGGGTGACGTCAGCGGTGAAGTGCGCGCCACCCGACAACAAGCCGAGCAACGATGAACGCGACCGATGTCGCCCGTTTTTGCGACGCGAACTGGAGGCCCTCGGTCGGTTGAGCGTGGTGGTGTGTCTCGGATCTTTCGCTTACGAAGCGGCGTGTTCCGAATTCGGGGTGAAACCACGACCGAAGTTCGGTCATGGGGTGGAAGTGACCACACCGGATGGGTTCGTGCTGGTGTGTTCGTTCCACCCGAGCCAGCAGAACACCTTCACGGGCAAGTTGACCGAGCCGATGATCGACGCGGTTTTCGATCGGGCGCGGAAACTGGCTGGTCTCTGATCAGCGTTCGAGCGCCGTCTTGGTGAGCGACGCGGCGTGCTCGATGGCCTTCATGCCGTCATCCACCATTTCGCTCATCGAGAAGAAGCCGTGGATCATTCCCGAATACCGGGCCAGAGCGCACGACACGCCGGCCTCCATCAGGCGCCGGGCGTAATCCTCGCCCTCGTCGCGCAACGGGTCGTACTCGGCGGTGATCACCAACGCGGGAGGCGCATCGGACAACACCGTGTCGGGCGCGAAGAGTGGGGACACTCGCGGGTCGGTCTCGGACCCGACGCCTCCGCTCAGATAGTGATCGCAGAACCACTTCATGCCGGCGGCGGTGAGTCGGTAGCCCACGGCGTTGTCGATGTAACTCTGCGACGAACGCGTGGCGTCGGTGACCGGATAGATGAGCATTTGATATCGCAACGGGACCGGAGCCACGTTCGCCACCACTGCGGCCAAGTTGCCACCGGCCGAATCGCCACCAACGGCGATGCGGTTCGGGTCGATGCCCAACTCGCTCGCGTTGGCATGGGCCCACCGCAACGCGTTCACCGAATCCTCGACCGGGGCCGGAAAGGGATGTTCGGGTGCGAGTCGGTAATCCACGCTGAGGACCGCGTGCCCCATCGCGCGAGCCAACTTGCGACACACGTCGTCGTGGGAGTCGATGCTTCCGAGCACCCAACCACCGCCGTGGTAGTACACGAGCAAACCGATCTTGGTCGACGAAGTCGGTCGATACAGACGCGCCGGCACCCCGCCCGCGTTCACGTCGCGGACCTCGTGCAACTGCACCGTCGAGGGCACGGTCATGGCCGCCATTCCCGCGCGCGCGTCGACCGGGTTCTGCGTCTCGAGCGCCGGAATGTTCAGGGCCGCCAGACCTTCCAGCAGAACGGCGACCTGAGGATGCAGTGCCATGTCAGTGAGCGGCCGGGGCCGATCCGTCGGCCTTCTTCTTCGGCGGCGGAACGCCGACACTCGGTGCCTTGTCGGCCCACTCGGGCCAACGGCGTCGGCTGACGATGCTGAGAGTGCGCAGCAGCTTCATGGCCACCTCGTCCTCCTGCGCCGGGCGGGCTTCGATGACTCCGTCCTTGATCATGCGATTGATGACCTCTTCACCCAGTTCGGTGCGAACGATGGTGAGAGTCCAGTCGTTGTCCTTGCCGATTCCACCGGTGGCGATGTCGCTGTGTTCGGCGGCGAAGTCGGGGCAACTCTTGCAACCCTCGCGGGTCCACTTGTGGCATTCCTTCAGATCGATCTCGTGATACGAGCCGTCCTTCATCCAGATCTGGAAAACGCCCTTGATGTTCATCTTCACCATGTCTTGTTTCTTCAGGCCGTACTTGGCTTCGAAGAGTTCGGGGAAGATGGCGTCGTCGAAGGTCTTGGAGCAGAGCAGGCCGATGTTGAACAAGAACGGCTTGGACACCTTGCCGGCCTTGCGATCCCACATGACGGGCGGCGACGACGTTTGGCAGCCCATGCCGACCAAAGCGAGTCGACTGAAGCCTTGTTCCTTCGCGTCGCGCAACGCCAGCGGGTTGGCGCAATAGGTGTAACGCGATCCGGCAGTGGCCAGAACTTCTTCCTTGTTGCGAGCCAGTGCCGGCTTGGCCTTCCACGCGTCGTCGGGTTCGACTCCACTCACGAGCGCGGCTTCGATGTAGTCGTTCTCGAGCAGCCAGATCAACATCGCCGACACGAAGCCGCCGTCTTGTCCCTTTTCGTGAGCGACCTTGTCGGAGGCTCGAGTGAGCAACAACTGGCGCCACACGCCGGCCATCTCGTCGGGTTCGCGCGTGCGTCCGAAGAGGTGCATGTCGGCCGCGGTCTCCCAAGAACGGAACCGAGGGCACGCGCGGGTGCAGGTGGTGCAACCCTTCTCACCGTGCACGCAGTTGTCGAGTCCGAGTTCCTCCTCGAGGTGGAAGGGCTTGTATTTGCCTTCCTCGTGTTCGTAACCGATCACATCGTGCGGGCACGTGACCACGCACCCGGCACAACCGGTGCACAATCCGGTGGTGATCACCTCGTTGTACAGCTCTTTCCACTGGGCGGTCCAGCGTTCGGCTTTGGCGGGGGAGGACTCGGTCACGGTCATGGATGGCAATCTACGCTGGTGAGAGGCGATCAGCCGGATTCGAACCGCGTCGGATGGGTCGTGGACACGTCCGAAGCGGGATCGACACGGGAACCGAGACGGCGATGAGAGCAGGGGGATGACATGGGAATGATCGGTACACGGGTGGTGCGCACCGAGGACCCCGATCTCGTCACCGGTCGAGGGACCTTCGTCGACAATTTGTCGCTTCCCGGAGCGGCGCACGTGGTGTACGTGAGGTCGACGATCGCGCACGCGCGAATCGACGCCATCGACATCGACGAGGCGCGAGCGATGCCGGGAGTGGTGGGCATCTTCACCGCGACGGACCTGGGAGCCGATGGCATCGGACCGGTTCCGATCGACATGCCGTTGTTGCCGGCCGACATCTCGCGCGGCGCGTTGGCGACCGACACCGTCCGTTTCGTCGGTGAGTTGGTGGCCGCCGTTGTGGCCGAGACCCGGGCACAAGCCGTCGATGCCGCCGAACGTGTGCAGGTGCACTACGACCCGTTGCCCGTCGTGGTGGATGCCGAAGAGGCGATGACCTCGTCGACGTTGCTCTTCCCCGAACGGGGCAGCAACGTGGTGGTGACATTGCCCGCGCAACGAGAGGTGGACTTCTCGGCCTGCGACGTGATCGTCGAACGACGCATCTTGAATCGACGCATCGCACCGAGCCCGCTCGAACCACGGGTGGCGGCCAGTCGATGGGAACAGCCCGACGAGAACGGCGTGCGACGCTTGACTCATTGGCAGGCGTGTCAGGGAGCGCACCCGATTCGAAACCAGCTGTCGGCCTTCTACGGACTGCCCGCCGAACAGATTCGT
>RHCK01000144.1 GCA_010030605.1 Acidimicrobiia bacterium | reverse complement strand
GTTGATCGGCTTCCGACGGCGTGAAGCCGGCCACGTCGATGGCCATCTGCATCAGTTGTTCCTGGAACAACGGAATACCCAACGTCTTCCCCAGACTGTTCTCGAGCAACGGATGCAGGTACGTGATGGGTTCTTGTCCGTTGCGACGCCGAATGTACGGGTGCACGGAGCCACCCTGAATGGGGCCGGGACGAATGAGAGCCACCTCGACCACCAGGTCGTAGAAACGTCGGGGTTTCAGTCGCGGCAACGTGGCCATCTGCGCACGCGACTCGATCTGGAACACGCCCACGGTGTCGGCGCGACACAACATGGCGTACACGTCGTCGTCCTGAGGCAACGTGGCCAGATCGATCTCGACGCCCTTGTGCTCGCGCACCAGATCGACCGCACCATGCAACGCCGACAACATGCCCAGACCCAACAGATCGAACTTCACCAATCCGGCCGCGGCGCAGTCGTCCTTGTCCCACTGCAACACGCTGCGATCGCGCATGCGACCCCACTCCACCGGGCACACCTCGATCACCGGTCGGTCGCAGATGACCATGCCTCCGGAATGAATGCCCAGATGTCGCGGCGCGTCCTCGATTTCCATGGCCATCTCGAGCACCAACGGTGGAATGTCGTGTTCGGGTCGACCGTCGGGACCAGCCTGTGGAGCCATGGCGTTGATGCGTCCCCACATGTCCATCTGCTTGGCCCACGCATCCTGCTGACCGGGCGCGTAACCGAGAGCTCTGGCCATGTCGCGCACCGCCGAACGCGCGCGATACGTGATGACGTTGGCCACTTGCGCCGTGTGGTGGCGTCCGTAGCGACGAAACACGTACTGGATCACCTCCTCGCGTCGACCACTCTCGATGTCGATGTCGATGTCGGGTGGTCCGTCGCGTTCGGGTGACAGGAAACGTTCGAACAACAATCCGAGCGACACCGCATCGGCCTTGGTAATGCCGAGCGAATAACACACGGCGCTGTTGGCCGCGCTCCCCCGGCCCTGGCAGTAGATGTCGGCGCGCTCGCAGAACTGCACGATGTCCCAGACGACGAGGAAGTAGCCGGCGAACCCCAGCGTCTCGATCACGTGCAGCTCGTGATCGATGGTGCGCCATGCCCGCGCACGAATGCTGAGGTCCTCGCCGTCGCGGGGTCGCTCGCCGTAACGACGCGTGGCGCCCTGTTCGGTGAGGTGCCGCAGGAATTCCATCTCGGTCAATCCGTCGGGACACGGATACGGCGGCAGGTTCGGCGCCACCAGCGACAGGTCGAAGGCCGCCGCCGCGCCCACTTCGGCGGCGACCTCGACCACGCCCGGATAGCGGGCGAAACGACGCAGTTGTTCCGAGCCACTGCGCACGTGCGCCGCGGCGGCAGCGGGCAACCACGGATCCATGTCGTTCAAACTGCAACGTTTGCCCACCGCCGCCATGGCCGTGGCCAAACGGCGTCGAGCCGGGGTGGCGTAATGCACGTTGTTGCTGGCGACGCAACGCACGTCGACCCGTGCCGCCAATTCGGCGAGGGCATCGTTGCGTGCGCTGTCGAGTGGTTCGCCGTGATCCCACAGTTCGACCAGCACACGATGGCGACCGAACGCGTCGATCAGCCGTTGCAGTTCGCGCAGTGCCGCTTGCGGACCATGATCGACGAGAGCACGCGGAACGATGCCGCGATGATCACCGGTGAGCACCCACCATCGATCGTGCGCGTTGTCGGCGAGCAACGGCAACGTGCATCGAGGCTCAGCTTTGCTCCCCGACAGCTGCGCCAAGCTGAGCGCGCGCGAAAGGTTCGCGTAACCCGTCGGTCCGTCGGCCAGCACCACCAGTTGCCCGGATCCGTTCTGATCGTGCACGGTGATGTCGCTGCCGAACACCGTGGGCAGTCCCACCGCACGCGCGGCTTCGGCGAAACGCACCACGCCGTAGAGACCGTTGTGATCGGTGATGGCCAACGCCGACAACTCCAGACGTTGGGCCTCTTCCACCAACTCTTCGGGATGCGATGCCCCGGCGAGAAACGAGAAGTTGGAATGGCAGTGCAGTTCGGCGTACGGCACCACCGGACGCGGCGTGCCGGTGGTTGGTGTGCCCGTGTCGATGGGCTGATAGGGCTGGCGTCGACGCCCGAACGCCGGGCCGTCACCGCCGGCGTTGGTGGTGGTGGAACCAGGAGCCCGACCGTCGCGACCCCGCTCGTCGGGCGCGGGTGCACGATCGGAGAGCCGCGCCTCGAGTTCGGCCCAGGTCTTGGGCCCCTGCATCCCCCACGAATACGCCACCGGCCCATTCTACCGAACATATGTTCGTCTCCCCACGGCGTTCTGGGTACCAAAAGTGCCGGAAACCGGCTATCCGGGTTACCCAGAACGAGGCGTGCGGGGTGTCAGAGGGCCCGCAACACGTCGGCGATCACGTCGTCGGCGTGTTCCAACCCGCAGCTCATGCGCACGGTGCCCGGGGTGATGCCGCTCTCGGCCAACTCCTCGGGGGTCATGCCCGCATGAGTGGTGGAGGCCGGATGGGTCACCAATGTCTCGGGGCCACCCATCGAGGTGGCCGGTCGACACAATTGCACCGACTTCACGAAGTTCGCGCCGGCGTCCAATCCGCCCGCCAAGTCGAACGACAACACACCGCCATGCATGCGGTACTGCCGGCGACCCAACTCGTATTGCGGATGCGACTCGAGTCCGGGATGACGCACCCAGTTCACCGCCGCGTTGGCCTCGAGCGCGCGACCAACGGCCACCGCCGTGGCGCCCTGCTGACGCAAACGCGGACCCAACGTGCGCAAACCACGAATGGCGTTCAACGAATCGAACGGTGACGCGCACGCGCCTTGCAACACCGCGAAACCCCACAGCGCATCGATCAGATCGCGCTCACCGGACACCACGCCCAACGTCGCGTCGTTGTGACCGGCCATCGCCTTGGTCGCCGAATGCAACACCAAATTCACGCCGTGATCGAGCGGTCGCGCGCCGAGCGGTGTCGCCAACGTGGCGTCCACCACCGTGATCGGACCCTTGATCGCGCCGAGATCATCGAGATCGACCAAATCCAGCAATGGATTCGCGGGTGTTTCGGCGAACACCAACATCGTGCGTCCGGGAATCACGGCTTCGGCGAACGCACCGGGCGTGGTGCCGTCGACGAAGGTGACGTCGATACCGAATCGCGGGCACACACCGGCCAGCAATTGCATCGTGCCGCCGTACAACTGCTTCTGCGCGACGATGTGATCGCCACTCGAGCACAGTCCCAAAATCACACCTGCGACGGCACCCATCCCCGAGGCGTACGCCCGCGCCGCTTCGGCACCTTCCAGTTCGGCAACGGCGCTCTCGAACGCATTGACCGTCGGGTTGCCATGACGGCTGTAGAACTTCTTGGCCCGGGTGGAATGCGCCATTTGGCGGCCTTGTTCCAGGGTTCCCATGTCGTACGTGGTGGAAGCCCACAAGACGGGGGCCATCGACGCCTGACCTTCCGGGCGACCGGCGCGCACGGTCACCGTCTCGGGCTGGAGGGCCTCGGGCTGAACCGATTCGGGTGTTTCGGACGCGGACACGCCCCCAGTCAATCACCCGTATGCCGTCGTTCGACGCCTGGTTTCGCGCCGGCACTCCCGCCTCCGGGCTCGCATCACCCCACCTCCCACCCATATTTCTGCTTTCTCCGACAAACCCAGACAAAAAGTGCAACGTGTCTCTCATCAAGAACTCAGGACAGATGACAAACAGGTGCTCAAGAAGTGAGCACCACTTACCGATAAAGGCGGCAACTGTCATGACACTCATCGAGACGAACTTCGCGGCGAGAGCCGAGCATCAACGCCGGGACACCGGCGTCGAATCCGTTCATCCCGAACCCGAACCCATGCCTCGTGCATTGGTGACCCTCGTGCACAACTCCGATCGACGCTCCGTCGAGGCGGCCTTGCAGATGCAGGGCTATGTGGTTCGATGCACCAACGACGCCACGGCGGCCGAAGTCCTGGTTCGTTCGTTCGAACCCGACATCGTCATCGTCGACGCGCGCGACGCGTACCCGAACTTCAATCACCTGCTGTCGCAGATCCGTCGATGCCCCGAGATTTATGTCGTGGTCGTGGGTGCGAACTCCGACGATCAGCGTGTCACGGTGTTGCGTAACGGCGCCGACGATGCCGTGCCCACCGAAGCCAGCACCGATGAAATCGTTCAGCGTTGCCAAGCCATGATGCGTCGGCCCCGCCCCAAGACCAGCGAGGGCGCGGCTCTCGACGCCAAAGTTCTCTACTTCGGTCCGCTCATGGTAGATCTGGCGCGACGCGAGATTCGCGTGAACCGCCACCCGATCTCCGCCACGCGCCTGGAGTTCGACTTGTTCTCGCAGTTGTGCTTGAAGCCACTGGAGGTGTGCAGTCGATCCCAGTTGTTGGAAAGCGTGTGGGGACCGCATTGGGTGGGTGACACCCACGTGGTGGACGTGCACCTGTCGAACTTGCGTCGCAAGTTGAACGAGCGAGCACCCGAGGTGCGTTTCATGCACACGGTGCGTGGCATCGGTTTCCGGTTGGCCGACGATCTGTTGCGACTGGCCGCCAAGGATCTGGCATCGAGTCGACTTCTGGACGCCCACTCGCTCGAGCACCGCATCGCCTGATCCGGGTTCGCCTGATCGAACGTCGTTGACGCGTTAGGCGTACTCGGCCACCAACCACCACTGGCCCGACGACACCTCGGCCAGATAGGCACGTTGCCCGTCGGGAGTCCGCACCACCAACTGGAAGCGGGCTGCCCGACGGGCACGTTCATCCCACCACCGTTCCTCCACCGGCCACGGACCGGCCCATGCCACCACCGGTGTGGCGTCGCCACCGTCGTCACGACGAATGGCGTCGGGGGCCATGCTCACGAATCCGCGTCCGCTCACCGAGACCGGTCGATCGTTCGCATCGACGACGCACACCTT
>RHCK01000143.1 GCA_010030605.1 Acidimicrobiia bacterium | reverse complement strand
TCGACGCCAGCGGTCGGTTCGTCGAGCACGAGGAGATCGGGCTTCTGCATGAGCGCGCGGGCGAGAAACACCCGTTGCTGCTGGCCGCCGGACAACTCCCGAATGTGACGCGACGAAAGTCCCGCCAATCCCAGATGTTCGAGAACGTGCTCGATTTCGGCGCGTTCGTCCGACTGCAACTTCGGCCACCACGAGCGTTGCGGCCGACTCATGGCCACAACTTCGGAAACCGTCACCGGGAAATTCCAGTCGACAGTCTCCAACTGGGGGACGTACGCCACGCGCAGATCGTTCGACCGGTGCACCGAACCGTGCACCGGCTTCACCGATCCGAGCATCGCTCGGAGCAGAGTGGTCTTTCCCGAACCCGACGGTCCGACGATGCCCACGAACTCTCCGGGGACAACGGTCAGATCGACGTTCTCGATGACCGGACCATTGCCATACGAGCACGACACGTGATCGAACCGGACCAGAGGTGGCGGAGGGACGGCGGCCGGGACGGATGAGGACGGCACGTTCGGGCTCATTGTGGGTACTCCGCTTCGTCGAGTCCGACGTCGGAAACGTCGAGCGCTTTCAGTGCGGATGCGTCTCCGCCCAATGCTTCGATCATGGTCACGTAGTCGAAACGCATGAGACCCAACCACGAGTGCTCCGGATCTCCCGGAGATCCGATCAGATCGTCGTCGCGCAACACGTCGACGTAGCGCACTCCGGTTTCGTTGCCGATTTGTTCGAGAACACTCGACGGGAACACCTCGCTACCGAAAATCGCCTTCACACCGGATTCCTCGACCTGGGTGATGAGGTCGGCGATCTCCCGTGGGGTCGGCTCTTCGAACGACGACGGCTGGATGGCGCCGATCACCTTCCATCCGTAGTTGTCGGCGAAATACGCGTAGGCGTCGTGATAGGTGAGCAACTGACGCTGGTCGGGATCGAGCGTTGCGGTAGCGGTCATCATCGCGACATCGAGAGCCTCGACCTTCGCCGCGAACGCGTCGTAATTCTTCTCGTACTGCGCGGCGTTCGCCGGATCGGCGGCCGACAACGAGTCGCGAATCAAGGCGGCGAAATCGCCGGCCATCGGAGGATTGGTCCAGACGTGCGGGTTCGGCTTGCCGCCGTCCTCGGGAAAGGAGAAGTCGAAGATCCATTCGTCTTCCGGAAGGATCGCGGTTCCCAGTTCGCACACGACCGAGCCCTCACGCAGGTTCGCGTCCGCGAGTTCGCGCGTCGGATCCTCGAGACCAAGACCATTGATGAAGACGATGTCGGCTTCTTCCATCGTCGCCGCCACGCTCGGCGGTGGTTCGTAGGTGTGACTATTCGTGCCTTCGGGAACCACACCGATGATGCGTGTGCCGGTTCCCGCGGCGATGTTGGCGGCGATGCTGGTGATGGGCGCCACGGTGGTGGCCACCATCAACGAACGACCCTCGACCGGGGCGCGCTTTGGACACGGTTCGGCCACGACGGTCGACGATTCCGTTTTCTCGGAAGAACACGCCACAAGCGACAACATCACAATTGACACTAAACCCGCGAGAGGGCGAGAAAAGACCACGTTCTGAGGGCGGGGGGCCATGAGGTCAGGGTACAAGCCCCCAGCGAGCGCCCGCCCGACTGAAGCGGCGATTTCCTTCTCCGACCTGGGCCGACGGATGTCAATCCGGGGTGAGGATGACCCGGTCGACGAACGCCATCACCAATTCCTGCCAGGCCTTCGGATCCACCGGAGTGCCGGTCACTTCGTCGACCACCAGCCCGAACGAATACGCCAACATGAACGCACTCGCCGTGTCCGCGTCGACCTCCGGACGAACCCAGCCCCGTTCGCGAGCTTCGGTGATCAGGTCGCTCAACCGAGTTCGTAGACGCAGTTGCTCGTTCCCCAATCGGGCGCGATAACTCTCCCGTCCCCGAGTGGCTCCCAGCATGCTCGAACGCAGCAAACGCAAGTCGGGGCGGTCGGGCAGAAACGCCGAGGCCGCCACGGCATTGATGAATCGTCGGAAAGACGCCTTGTTCGTCGATCGCGCGAACGCATCGACCGCGTTCGTGATGTCGGCGCTGATGGATTCGGCGTACACCTCGACCTGCACGGACTCCACGAAATCCATGAAGTCCTCGAAGTGGTGGTAGAGGGAACCCTTCGAGATGCCGGATGTTTCCAACAACATTTCGACGGTGTATCCGTAGAGACCGTGTTCGTCGGCGAGTTCACGACCGGCCTTCAGCAACGCGATCTTGGTCGGATGAGTCGGTCGCTCGGCTCGTTTGGTTTGTCGCAAAGCTCGGTTCATGACTTCGAACTCCCTTTGGTCGTCGCTCGTTGGGTCTGGACCCACGTCATGCCCGTCAGCACGTCGATGTCGTGCGGAAGTCCCAACACTCTCTCGGCGACGATGTTGCGTTGCACCTCACCGGTGCCGCCACCGATGGTGAGCGACCTCGCGAACATGTAACCGTCGAACCAACCGGGATGTTCGAGCGCTCGCAAACCCACACCACCGCCACCCCCCAATCCGTTGTGCTCGCCGCGCGCCGAATTGTCCGAACTTTGGCGCAACATCGCGTGCGCCCCGAGAATGTCGCGAGCCACCTCCATGACGTTCTGACCGTGTTCATCGGCGAGGATCTTGCGAATGCTGGCTTCGGGTCCGGGCTGTTCGCCTCGGAGTCGGGCCGACAAAGTGCGCATGCGAATGAGATCCAACAACACGTGTTCGATGTACACGTCGGCCAGTCGCTGGCGCATCACCGGATCGGTCACGGGACCGTGTTGTCGAACCGCGTCGAGCATCTCGAGAGCCGTGGGTCCGCTCCCCCACAACACGCCTCCCGTCGAGAGTGACACACGCTCGTTTCCCAACGTGACCTTGGCCAGACGCCATCCTTCATCCTGTGCACCGACGAGGTTCTCGGCGGGAAGACGCACGTCGGTGAAGAACACCTCGTTGAACGTCGACGCACCGGTCATCTCTTTGATGGGACGAATCTCGATACCGGGCGTATCCATGGGACAGATGAAGTACGAGACGCCCTTGTGCTTGGGCGCATCGGGATTGGTTCGCGCGATCAAGATGCCGTACTTGGCGTGTTGGGCCCCGCTGGTCCAGATCTTCTGACCGTTCACCACGTACTCGTCGCCATCGCGGACCGCTCGCGTGCCGAGGTTCGCGAGATCGCTTCCACTGCCCGGCTCGCTGAACAACTGGCACCAGAAGTCCTCACCCGAGAGAAGGCGCATGAGATACCGGCTCTTTTGTTCGTCGGTCCCGGCAAACAAAATGGTTGGTCCGGCCCATCCGATTCCGATGGGATTCGCGGGTCGACGAATTCCGGCCTTCGAGAGTTCGTCGTCGATGATCAGCTGATGGATCGGGTCGGCATCGTGACCAAAAGGCGCCGGCCAGTGGGGAGCGACATAACCCGCTTCGGCCAACTGTCGACCGGTCGGGGCGGGATTCGCCGCGATCCAATCGCGCACGGCGATGCGACGCGGATCGTCGGCGGCCGGCAACTGGAAATCCATACGGCGACAGTATTCCCGAGCGGGTGTCCGGCGTACCATCGCACCCGTGCCAGCACTCGGATTCAGCCCCACTTGGAACTTCGCCGACTCGTGGGAAGCCATCGCCCATGCCGTTCCGGAAGCGCCCGCGCAATACGGTTTCGCACCCGACGGATCACCGCTGCAGTTCTCATGGTCCCGGTTCGACCAGCGCGCGAATGGAATCGCCCGCGCTTTCCTCGACGCGGGCGCGGCGCACCAGGACAAGGTCGCGCAGTACATGTACAACTGCCCGCAATATCTCGAAAGCATCCACGCCTGTTTCAAGGCCGGCCTGGCTCCGGTGAACACCAACTACCGCTACACCCCCGATGAACTGGTGTACATCTGGGACAACGCCGACGTGGTCTCGGTGGTGTTTCATGGATGCTTTTCCGACGTGATCGACGGTTTGCGACACCGAGTCCCGCGGGTCGTTCTGTGGCTGTGGGTCGATGATGCGAGCGGACCGTGCCCGACGTGGGCGGTCGACTACGAGGATTGGTGACGCGTTCGCCAAACCCATCTTGCGCGCGCTCGACGCCGAGCCCGATCGTTGGAATCTCTCGTCGCTACGCGTGATCATTTCGAGCGGGGTCATGTTCGCCGCGGAAACCAAAGCCGGACTTCTTCGCCACAACCAGCGCCTGATCATGGTCGACGCTCTCGGTTCGTCGGAAGCGATCGGCATGGCACAGAACACCACCACCGCCGACGGATCCGCCAAGACCGCCACGTTCCAACTCGGACCCCACACGAAAGTTCTCACCGAGGATGGCCGCGAGGTGACCCCCGGCAGCGGCGAACTCGGCAGAGTCGCTCTGCGTGGTCACACCCCGATCGGCTACTACAAGGATCCCGAAAAGTCGGCCAAGACGTTCGTCGTCTTCGACGGAGTTCGTTGGTCGATCCCCGGCGACTGGGCCTCCGTCGACGCCGATGGCACCGTCCATCTGCTCGGTCGTGGCAGCCAGTGCATCAACACCGGCGGAGAGAAGGTGTACCCGGAGGAAGTCGAGGAAGTGCTGAAGTTGCACGAGTCCGTGGCCGACGCGGCCGTGGTTGGTCTTCCCGACGATCGTTTCGGACAGGCGATCACGGCCCTCGTCGAGACACTTCCCGGTCGCGCGATCGACGAGACCGAACTGATCGGTCACGTGAAGTCGCATCTCGCCGCCTACAAAGCCCCGAAACGAGTCGTGTTCGTCGACACCGTCGGACGTGCCGGAAACGGAAAGCTGGATTACAAGAGCCTCACCGAGCGGGCGGCAAAAGCCCTCGGCTAGCGTCTACGCGGACTCATTCACGAGTCGAACTCGAATTCATATCCCCCTTACAACTCCCCCACAACGAACCCCAGGAGCGATACCCATGACTGCACTCGGATACGACGGCAAGGTCGCGATCATCACCG
>RHCK01000142.1 GCA_010030605.1 Acidimicrobiia bacterium | reverse complement strand
CGAGACACGATTCGTTTCGACGATGAATCTCGGTGGCAATCGACATTCCGACACCACCTTCGCGGATTCCATCCTCGATGGTGATCACGCGTGTGTGTCGAGCAGCGTCGTCGCACATCTTCGAGTCGAGAGGGGCGCACGATCGAACGTCCCACACGGTTGCCTGCACTCCTCGCTCGGCGAGAACATCGGCGGCTTTCAAAGCGCTCGCGACCATTTTCCCCACAGCGAGAATCGCGACGGAACCGTCACCTGTTTTCAGCGAACGAGCCAGTAGTCCCGAACCAACTTCGTTCTCGGACACCTGCCGCGCGGCGCCTTTCGGATAACGAATCATGACGGGTCCGGCATCGGAGAGGCTGATCGCGTCGTGAAGCATCTGCTGTAGCTCTTGAGCACTCGATGGCGCCAGAACGCGCATTCCCGGAACCTTGGTGAGCAATGCCATGTCGTAAATGCCGTGATGACTGGGGCCATCATCACCCGTGATTCCCGCCCGATCGAGGCAGAAGATCACGGGTAATCGATGAAGTGCCACGTCGTACACCACCTGATCCCACGCTCGTGACAAGAACGTCGAGTACAACGCGACGATCGG
Source organism: Acidimicrobiia bacterium (assembly GCA_010030605.1). Lineage (GTDB taxonomy): Bacteria > Actinomycetota > Acidimicrobiia > Acidimicrobiales > Ilumatobacteraceae > Casp-actino8. Next base: position 4,400 of record RHCK01000142.1, on the reverse strand, counting down.
TCGCATTCCACCCATTGCCATGCCCGCTGCTCCGGTGACGGCGTGCTGTTCGGCGATTCCAACGTCGAAGAACCTCTCGGGGAAGCGATCCTGGAACGGGAGAAGTCCGGTGGGTCCGGGCATCGCGGCCGTGATGGCGACGACGCGAGAGTCCGCTTCGGCTTCCTTGAGGATGGCGTCGGCGAACGCTTGCGTGTAGCCGGTGGGAACCGCCTTGGGAGGACCGACCGCCGGGTCGAAAACGGGTGTGTCGTGGAGGTGCTTCTCGTCGTCATCCTCGGCGGGCGGATATCCCTTGCCCTTTTGCGTCAGAACGTGCACGACGATGGGTCCCTCGGCCGACAAGTCCTCGGCGTTTCGGAGAGCGACCTCCAAGTCGCGCACGTTGTGGCCGTCGATCGGGCCGATGTAGCGGACTCCGAGCGCTTCGAAGAACGACGGCGGTTGCAGGAATTCGCGCACTGCGGCCTTCACCGCCTCCATCCCCTTCTCCGCTTGTTGGCCGACCACGGGCAGGTTCTGCAACCACGATTCGATGCGACGTTGGCGCTGAACGTAGAGAGGGTTCATGCGAATCCGGGTGAGGCTGTGCGAAAGCTTCTCGGTGATTCGATCGGGCAGAGGAGCTCGGTCGGTGCCGTGCGAACGCTCCGCGTCGACCAACGCCGACTGTGGCTGCGTGAGATTCGAGATGGTGGGCGCGTAACTGCGACCGTTGTCGTTCAGTACGACGATGACCCGCTTCTTGGAGTGTCCGAGATTGTTCAGCGCTTCGTACGCCATGCCACCCGTCATGGAACCGTCGCCGATCACCGCGACGATGTGTCGATGGTTGGTCGATCCGGCATCGCGGGCCACCGCCATTCCGTAGGCGTACGAAAGAACCGTGGATGCGTGACTGTTTTCGATGAAGTCGTGCTGGCTCTCTTCGCGACTCGGGTAGCCGGACAAACCGTCTGCTTGGCGTAGTCGATCGAAACCAGCCGCTCGACCCGTGACGATCTTGTGTACGTAGGCCTGGTGCCCGGTGTCCCACAGGATGGCATCCGATGGCGACTCGAACACGCGGTGCAGGGCGAGGGTCAACTCGACCGCACCGAGGTTCGATCCGAGGTGTCCGCTGTTGGTGGCGACGGCTTGAACGATGAAGTCCCGAATCTCGCCCGCCAGATCATCGACTTCGGCGTACGACAAACGCCGCAGGTCGCTGGGTTGGCGAATGGATTCGAGGCCCATGGTGACTGGAACGCTACCCCTCGGTTCGGGGCGGGCGGAATCCGAGTTTCAGTCGTTGGTCACGCTGGGCGAGGAGGGCGTTCGATTCCGTGCGTGATGTCGTGTTGGCGGTCGAGCCGGCGGGTGTTCCATCGGTGCAATGCCCATCCCGCCCAGGCTCCGATCGCGAGCGCGAGCTGTCCGCCGATGCCGTCGATCCAGAAATGATTCGCGGTGACGACGATGCAGAACAGGGTGGCGGCGGGGTAGAGGAGCATCGCGATCTTGGTCCAACGCCGACGTAGCAGTGGCCACATGGCGAAGGCACACCAACTGCTCCAGCCGATATGCATGCTCGGCATCGCGGCGTACTGGTTCGAGATGCGGGTCATGCCCTTTGAATCGAAGGTCCACAGAGCTCCGCCGTATTCGGGCAACGTGTCGACGAATCCGAACGATCCTTGTTCGGCGGTTCGGGCTCGGCCATCGAGCACGGATGGATCCACGCTGTCGAAGGTGCTTCGCAGGGTGCTCGGAATGCAACCGCCGCCAAACCCGCCGGCTTCGGATGGGCACGGTGCATCGAGAAGTCGAGGAGGCATGACGGGGAAGAGGGAGAATCCAACGATGGCGAGAGCGGTCGTGATGGCCAAGGTGTTGCGCCACTGCGGGAACACGTGCTTGCGCTTGAGGAAGAGAATCCAGAAAACGGCCAATGTGACCACGAAGTGAGCGGTGCCGTAATAGGTGTTCCAGAAGCGAATGAATCCGCGAAAGCGAAGGAACCAATCCTGAACCGACTCTTCGTGGTAGAGGCCGATCGCGCGTTCGAACCTGATGACGCGCTCGGCGTTGTGGAATGCCTGCCAAGGTTTGTCGCCGATACCAATGTTCGCCGAACCGAATTGGTTGCGACTCCATGAGTAAAGGCCGTAGAAGGCGAGCATGATGAGCGCTTCCTTCCACCAATAGGTGCGGTGGATTCGAGGCGGAACGGTGTTCTCGGCGGCGTCGTCCACCGTTCCAATCTACGCAATGGACCTCGGGCCGAATGTGTCTGCCGTGTAAGTTCGCCCGATGACCGTTGCGAAGGGGCGTGTTCATTACGCCTGGGTCGTCTTCGTGGTTGCGTTCATCACCTTGCTGGGCGCAGCCGGCTTTCGTTCCACTCCCGGGATCCTCTTCGACCCGTTGAATGACGAATTCGGTTGGAGTCGAGCGACGGTTGGTACGGCCGTCAGCATCAACATGTTGTTGTTCGGCTTCATCGGACCGTTCGCCGCGGCTCTTCAGGGACGGTACGGACTTCGACGGGTGACCATCGCCGCGCTGTTGATCATCTCGTCGGGGGCGTTGCTGACGACGCAGATGAGTTCTCCGTGGCATCTGTACTTGCTGTGGGGAGTCGTGGTCGGTACCGGTTCGGGCTGCATGGCATCGGTGTTCGCCTCGACCGTGGCGAGTCGATGGTTCGTGGGTCGCCGAGGATTGGTGACCGGAGTGCTCACGGCGGCATCGGCAAGTGGTCAATTGATTTTTCTCCCGGTGTTGACGCGTCTGGCCGAGAACCACGGATGGCGCTCGGTCGGCACCACCATCGCCGTGTGTGCGTTGTCCGTCGTGCCGGTTGTCGCGCTGTTCTTGCGCAACAAACCGTCGGACATGGGTCTCGTCCCGTACGGGGCTGATGAGACGTACTGTGAACCCGAACCGATCGCCCAACCCATTCGCACTGCCTTGCATGCGTTCGGTTCGGCTCGACGAAGTGGTGTCTTTTGGGTGTTGTGGGGCAGCTTTTTGGTGTGCGGTCTGTCGACGAATGGATTGGTGCAGACCCATTTCTTGTCGGCGGCCCATGACCATGCCATGTCGTCATCGGTTGCAGCGGGATATCTGGCACTTATCGGGGTGTTCGATGTGGTCGGAACGATCCTGTCGGGCTGGCTCACGGACAGATACGACCCGGCCAAGCTGCTAATGGCCTACTACCTGCTTCGGGGCGTGAGTTTGATGGTTCTCGATCCGGTGCTCGACGCCAGAGGTGCCGGCTTGCTCTCGTTCATGGTCTTCTATGGCTTGGACTGGGTGGCGACCGTTCCGCCGACGGTCGCGTTGTGCGTCGATCGATTTGGCGTTCGACAGGGTCCGCTGGTGTACGGGTGGGTGTTTGCAGGGCATCAAGTCGGTGCGGCAATTGCCGCGTGGGGTGCCGGCGAACTGCGGGATCGGACGGGCAGTTACAAGTCGGCATTCGTGATTGCGGGGGTGTGCTGCGTGGTGGCGGCGGTCGGTTCCGCGCGCCTCCGTCGCCAACCCACCCCCATGTCGTAATTGCGACAATTTGTCGCATTGTGTACATGTGGCAGGTATGTAAAGCGACAATTTGTCGCAATTAGAGTGGGGGGATGGATGTGGACGATGAGATTCTCGCCAGGGTCCTGACCGCTGCTCTCACCACCGGCGCCGACTTCGCCGAGATCTTCGCATCCGATTGGCGGGGCACCGGTGTTGGCCTCGACGACGGCAAGATCGAGCAACTGTCCACCGGCCGAAACCGCGGCGCCGGCATCCGCGTCATCGCCGGCGAGACCACCGGATTCGCCCACACCGCCGACCTCACCGAGGCCGGACTTCTCGCCGCCGCTCGCGTCGCCGCCGAGGCCGCCCGCCAAGGCGGAGGGGGCACTCGGGTTGTCGCCCTCGACGAACGCCCGCGTCGCGTCGTCAGCCCCATCGAAATCGACCCCTCGTCCATCGGCAAGGCCGCCAAAGTCGAACTCCTCCGTCGGGTCGACGACGCCGCCCGGTCCGCTGGGGGAGCGATCACCCAGGTCTCGGCCGGCTACTCCGATGGTCGTACCCAGATCGTGATTGCCAACAGCGACGGCGTCCTGGTTCGCGACGAACGAGTTCGCACGCTCCTTCGCGTCAGCGCCGTCGCCAACGGCGACACCGGCATGCAGACCGGTTTCGACTCGCTCGGCCACACCATGGGCTTCGAGTTGTTCGACAAGGTCAGCGTCGAGGAAGTCGCCCGCACCGCCGCCCACCGCGCCATCACCAAACTCAAGGCCCGTCCCGCTCCATCGGGTTCCATGCCCGTCGTCATCAAGGCCGGAAGCGGCGGCGTCCTCTTCCATGAGGCGTGCGGACACGGCCTCGAAGCCGATCTGGTCGCCAAAGGC
>RHCK01000141.1 GCA_010030605.1 Acidimicrobiia bacterium | reverse complement strand
TTCCACTTGCCGTAGCCACCGGCCATCGACAGCACCTTGCCGTAACCCAACTCACCGAGGGTCTTGGCGGCGAACGCACTGCGCACACCGCCGGCGCAATACACGACGACGGTGGAGTCCTTGTCGAGGATGCGACCTTCCACTTGGGCCTCGAGATGACCACGCGGAATGTGCAACGCACCGACCAACGCGCCCTCGGCGTATTCGTCGGGTTCGCGCACGTCGAGCACGGTCACTCCGCCCGCATCGATCAGGGTTTGCGCGGCTGCCGTGTCGATTTCGGTGATCTCGGATTTGGCCGCGGCCAATAGGTCTCGGAAAGTCGCCATGGCGAAATCCTACCGGTTTGGTCGGGAATTCAACTCGTCGGCCACAGGGCCCGATCGACCAGTTCGGGGAGCAGATCACTGATGTCCCCGCGCAGGATCGCCGAGGCGAATTGGTCGCGCTCGGTGGGCTGGGCGTTGATGATGACTGTGCGGGCGCCGGCGGCCCGAGCACGGCCGATGGTGTTGCTGGCCGGGGTGACCGCCAACGAGGTCCCGATCGCGAGAAACAGATCGCAGGTTTCGGCCACCTCCATCGCCGCCCCGATGACTGTCTCGTCGAGCGCTTCGCCGAACAGGATCACGTCGCGCTTCAACAAATCACCACACAACAGACACCGCGGATCCTCGTCGCCAGCTGCCACACGCTCGATGGTCTCCTCCACCGGGCGGCGATCACCACATCCGAAGCAACGCGAGAATCGCCACGTGCCGTGCAATTCGTGCACGAGGGCCTCGGAATTGCCCGCCTTCACGTGCAATCCATCGACGTTCTGCGTGGCTAGTCCGTGGAGCTTGCCGCTGCGCTCGAGTTCGACCAGCGCGTAGTGACCGGTGTTCGGAACGATGCGCGCCATGCGTCGATCGAGTGCCGCTCGCCATCCGGCGCGTCGAGCCTCCTCGTCTTTCACGTAGTGCTGCACGTACGACGCGCGTTCGGCCCCCGGGTTCAAGGTCCACAAACCGTTCGGACCACGAAAGTCGGGAACTCCCGAGCCCGTCGAAATGCCGGCACCGGTGAGGATGCCAATGCGCTCGGCCGCGGCGATCCAGCCGACGATCTCATCGAACAACGGGTCATGGATCGAGGTCGCGATCGGTGGAGTCACGGGGAAAGTTTCCCACCAATCACCACCGAGCCGCCACCTGCGCTCACACGCAGGTCGAGACGTCCCATGTCCGACCCCACCCGCAACGGAGGTTCCATGTCCGAACGATCATCGACACCGCACTCCCCCGTCGGAGTCAGCACCAACACCGGCATCGAACACGCGGGCAACGTCGCGCACGAGATCGTCGTCGTCCGCTGGTCCGACCCCTTGGTGCAACGCGTCGGTCATGATGCGCTCGGAACCTACGTCGAGATCTTCTGGCTCGGAATTCTCGGACCCACGGCGACATGGCTCTTGAGACGACTGGCCGTGGTGGCGGTGGCGCATCCCGACGGACATCGTTTGGACGTCCGCGACACGGCGACGGCGTTGGGGTTGGGTGGCGACGCGGGTCGTGCGGCCGCGTTCAACCGAGCCCTCCAACGACTGGTGATGTTCGGCCTCGCCCGCCACGTGGATGGAGCCATCGCGATACGAACCGTGGTTCCGCCGCTCAGCATGCGTCATCTTTCGCGGCTTCCCGAGCGCTTGCAGTCGGCTCACGCTCTGTGGAACGACGACGATGAGCACGCCGGTTTGGCGATGGCGTTCGGATTCGACGCCGACGCTGGGGTCAGCGTCGTGGCTTCGTGAAGTTCAATGCCAAGTCGATCAACAAGCGAGTACCGAAGCCGGTCGCACCTCGGCTGAGCCAACCATCGTCACCGTCGACGTTCATCGGGCCGGCGATGTCGAGGTGCGCCCACGGAACCTCACCGGTGAATTCGGCGAGGAACAAGGCCGCGGTGATGGCACCGGCGTAAGGGCCACCAATGTTGCGCATGTCGGCGACGTTGGAATCCAGGAGACGTCGGTAATCGCGCTCGAGCGGCAACTGCCACACCGGCTCGTCGGCTCGTTCGGCCGCGCCACGCACCTGATCGATGAACGAGTCGCTCGTGCCCAACACGCCGGCGATCTTGGTGCCCAGCGCCGCCAGGCACGCACCGGTGAGCGTCGCGATGTCGATCATGGCATCCGGCTTGGATTCGGTGCCCAACGACAATCCGTCGGCCAGAACCAAGCGTCCCTCGGCATCGGTGTTGTGGATCTCGGCGGTCTTGCCGTTGCGGAACGTGAGCACGTCACCCATGGCCAACGCGCTTCCCGACGGTCGGTTGTCGGTGCACATGAGATATCCCGTCACCTTGGCCCGACAACGCAATGCCTTCAACGCGCTCATGGCCGACAGAACAGCGGCGGCACCCGACATGTCCATCTTCATGTTCGCGTGCATCGCGTCGCTTGGCTTCAAACTGATTCCACCCGAGTCGTAGGTGATGCCCTTGCCGACCATCACCAAGTGTCCGCTGGCGGCACCCGAGGGGGTGTAGGTCAACTTCACCATGCGGGCCGGCTCGGTAGAACCACGGTTGACGCCCAGCAGGCCGCCGCAACCCATGACGGCGAGCTTGTCGTTGTCGAACACTTCGACCTCGAGGCCGGACTCCTTGGCCAGGGTCACCGCGCGATCGGCCAACATGCGCGCGGTCAGATACGCCGGTGGCGTGTTCGCCAGATCACGTGCGGTCCACGCCGCCGACGACGTGGCCCGGCCGCGATCGACTCCGGAGTCGCAACCCTTGGCACGGGCGCCCGAAGCGACGAGCGTCAAGGTGATCGCCGGGTTCGTGACACCCGACTTCAGATCGGTGTACCGATACGACGCCAACACGAATCCCTCGACCGCCGCCTGAGCCGCGGTGCGCGCATCGAGAGACACGGCATCGACGAGGTTCGTGACGACATGCGATCGCCGAGCGGTGGCTCGGGCCAACGCCGCCGCGGAACGACGCACGGTGGCCGCCGTGGCCTTGCGGGCATCACCGATGCCGACGGCGACGAGCGTGGGTCCGTTCGACGACGGCACCACCAACGTTTGGCCCACCTTGCCGTCGAAACCATGTTCGCTCAACGCGGAACGCGACAGTCCCAACTGACGCGGCACAGTGCCGGTGACACCGACGGGAATTCCGATCGCGTCGGCGTTCTTGGGGATGGATCGTGCGGATTCGACGGAAACGTTGTTGGCCATGGTGGCTCATGCTACGCGCGTCGGCTGGTCGCTCTCACGTGACGCGTCGCACCGGCAGGGATTCGCCCTCCTGCCAACGGGCCATGGTCCAGAGCAAATCCGACAAACGGTTCAGGTAAGGAACGACGTGGGACGGAGGCGGGGCCGCCGACAGAGCGTGTCGCTCCGCGCGGCGCACGACGGTGCGTGCGATGTCCAACCAGCCGGACACCTTGTTGCCACCGGGAACCACGAACTCGGTCGGACGATCGAAGCGCGTGTCGAGTTCGTCGATGATCTTCTCGAGTCGATCGACCATTCCGGGTTCGACACATGTCGCTCCCGGTTCCAACTTGGAACGGTTCTCGGGAAGCGTCGCGAGTTCGGCCATGAGCACCCACAGGTCACGCATGATCGGAATCAAGAGTCCTTCCAATTCGGACCCCGCCCCCGATTCCGCTCGTGCCATGCCGATCACGGCCTGTGCTTCGTCGACCGTTCCGTAGGCGCGCGGAAGTTGGCTGTCCTTGGGAACTCGACCGCCATAGAACAAGCCCGTGCTGCCGTCGTCTCCGTCTCGGGTGTACACGCGCACTTTGCTCACGACGGCGACGCTACAAGGGTGTGACCGATGACGTGATGTCAGAACCTCGAACATTGCCGATCCGCAATGAACCTTCGGTCACACGACATGGAGGGGTAGCGTTTCACCGATGGCACGCCAGCCCTACCTCGACGCCGTGAACGAACGAGTCATCGTGTTCGATGGCGCGTTCGGAACGTTCGTGCAGGGTCTCGATCTCGGCCCGGACGATTTCGGTGGCGCGTCGCTCGAAGGTTGCAACGAAATGCTCTGCCTCACCCGGCCCGACGTGATTCGCAGCATGCACTCGGCGTTCCTCGACGTCGGAGTGGACGCCCTGGAAACCGCCAGCTTCGGAAGTTTCTCCACCGTTCTGACCGAGTACAACATTCCCGAGCAGGCGTACGAACTGAACGTGGCCGCCGCGCGTTTGGCCCGCGAAACCGCGAACGATTACGAAGCCGACGGACGTTCGCGGTATGTCGCCGGATCCATCGGACCCGGCACCAAATTGCCGAGCCTCGGCCACATCCGTTTCACCGAACTGCGCGACGCCTACGTCGAACAAGCGCGCGGTCTGCTAGTGGGCGGCGTGGACTTGTTCCTGATCGAGACCTGCATGGATCTGTTGCAGATCAAGGCGGCGATGATCGCCTGTCGTCGCGCCATGCAAGCCGAGGGACGACTGGTGCCCATTCAGGTTCAGGTGACCATGGAAACGACCGGTCGCATGCTGGTGGGTTCCGAGATCGGCGCGGCACTCACCGCGATCGGCGCGATGCGGCCCGATGTGTTCGGCATCAATTGCGCCACGGGTCCCGCCGAGATGCAGGAGCACCTGCGCTATCTCAGCCAGCACGCCACCATGCCCATCAGCGTTCTGCCGAACGCGGGTTTGCCGAGCGTGGTCGACGGGCGCACGCATTACGACCTCACCCCCGAAAAGTTGGCCGAGTTCCATCGCCATCACGTGACCGATCTCGGCATCGGAGTGGTCGGTGGATGTTGCGGCACCACTCCGGCGCACCTGAAAGCCGTCGTCGATGCGGTGCGCGGTTTGGAAGCGCCACGTCGCACGGTCGAGATCGAGCCGAGCGTGTCGTCGATCTATTCGTCGGTGCCGGTGAAACAAGACAACTCTTTCCTCATCATCGGCGAGCGCACCAACACCAACGGCTCGAAGGCGTTCCGAGAGGCGATGATCGCCGGCGATTGGGACAACTGCACCAAGATGGCCACCGAGCAG
>RHCK01000015.1 GCA_010030605.1 Acidimicrobiia bacterium | reverse complement strand
ACCGCTCGACGCGGTAGCCCGACACCGGTGAACCATTGGTGTTGAGTGGCGCCACCCACGACAGCAGCACCGATGCATTGGCACCAGTGGCCGTCAACGCGGTGGGCGCGTCGGGCAGCGTGTACGCCGACGTGCTGATCGCAGCTGTTGGGGTGCCGACACCCGCGGCGTTCACCGCGAAGACGCGGAACAGGATGGGAGCACCGTTCGTGAGACCAGTCACCGTCGCCAGACGCGAACCACCCGTCGACGCGAATGCCGTCGTCCATGTGATGCCGCCATCGAAAGACTGGTCGACCTTGTAGTCGGTGATCATCGCACCGCCGTCACTGGCCGGTGCGTTCCAGCTGAGCGCAACCTGTCCATCACCCGGAGCCGGTGTGAGCGCCATCGGCGCCGAGGGCGTGGTGAATGGAGTGACCGAGATCGGTGCGGTGGCCGCACCGGTTCCTCCGGCCGTGATGGCCGACACCCGGAAGTAATAGGTGGTGCCGTTACTGAGGCCCGACTGCACAGATGCCGGCACTGCCGATCCCGTGTTGGCCGTGGCCACCGTCCAGCTGTTCGAATCGGTCGAACGCTCGATCATGTAGCCGATCACGGGCAGGCCGCCCGTGTCAGCCGGCGGCAGCCACGTGAGCACCGCTTGGGCATTGGTGGCAAGACCTGCGAGGTTCACGGGAGCTGCCGCCGGCGAACTCGGGATGGCGGTGGCGATGTTGGACGTCGCGCCGCTTCCCGCCGATGTCACGGCGCTCACGCGGAAGAGAATCGTGACGCCATTATCGAGGCCGGTCAACGTGTAGGTCGTCGCCGTCGTGCCGGTGTTGACCACGGCGTCGGTCCATGTCGTGCCTCCATCGACCGTTTGCTCGATGCGGTATCCCGTGATCGGGTTACCGCCGGTCGAGACCGGTGCCGTCCATGTGAGTTGCGCTCGGCCGCTCGAGGCGGCAGCCACAAGATTCGATGGTGCACTTGCTGCCCCGTAAGGCGTGCCGGTGACGACCGCGCTCGTTGCTCCCGGTCCCGCCGCGGTCAATGCCGTGATACGGAATCCGTACAGCTGACCAGCGGTGAGGTTGAGAACGGTGTACGACGGTGAGGACGAGAAGGTGTTGGAAACCGCGGTGACGAAGTCGCCGGATGAACCGAGACGATATTCAACGCGATAACCAAGAACCGGATATCCGCCCGTTGTGGTGGGAGGTGTCCATGTGAGGGTCACACTGTTGAGTCGACCAGCGGCCGCGAGCGCGGTCGGCGCACCAACGGTTTGCGTTGGTGTGTCGAAAATGACCGCCGGACTCGGAATGCCCGTCGAGGAGGCCGACAGAACCGGGGTCACTCGGAATGCATACGTCGTCCCCGTGGTCAATCCACCCACCACGTGGGTGAGCAAGGTCGTGGTGGCACCCGATGGCGCGCCACTCACCGCAACGGCTGACGTGAAAACAGCCGACGAGAGTCCGCAATCAACCGAACAATATTCGACCTTGTAGCCGATGACCGCGTTGCCGCTGGTGGCCACGGGAGCGAGCCAATTGAGCGACACACTCGTGGTCGACGCCGTCGAGTTCAACAACTGAACGGCGACCTGGGCACTCGCCACCGGAGTCGCGGCCACGATGACCGCCGGACCAGCCGTGTTCGAACCGCCGTACACCGCGCGCACGCGGAACGTGTAGGTGGTGCCGTTGGTGAGACCGGTCGCGGTGAAATACGGGGCGGCCATCGAGGTGGTGGTGCTTGCGGGAGCGCCAGTGACCGCCGTGAGGGCCGTGTACGTGCCGCTCGACGCGGTGCACGTACCCGTGCACCGATCGACGATGTAACCCGAAACGGTCTGACCGGCGGTCATCGGCATTTGGTCCCAGGTGAGACCCACTTGTGCGTTGCCCACCACGGCCATCAATGAAGTCACGGTGTTGGCCGGACCACCCGAAGCGGTCGAAGGGTCGCTCGTACCCGCCGGTGTGATGGCGGTGACGCGGTACACGAAGGATGCGCCAGGTGTCATGGCACTGCTCGCATCGACGCAAGCGGTCAACGACGTGCAGGTGACTCCCGTGCTCGGTGACGTGATGAAGGGTGTGGAAGTGGTCGTGGTTCCAAGCGTCGACCACGTGGTGCCGTTGTCAGCACTTCGCTCGAGTCGATAACCCGTCACCGAGAGTCCGCCGGTGCTCACCGGTGCACTCCATGTGAGAGACACGCGTTCCGTTCCACCCGTGGCGGTGAACGACGTCGGCGATGTGGGAGCAGCGGCGGTTCCGTACGGACCCGCTGGAATGCTCGGCGAACCTTCACCCATGGCGGTGAGAGCGGTGACTCGGAACGAGTATCCCTGACCCAACGCCGATGCGAGGATGCTGTTCAGGTTGTACGACGTGGCGATCGATCCGGTGTCGGCGATCAATGTCGACCAGGTGGCGCCGGTGAAGGACGCGATGGCGGTCGACGGCGCCAAGTACTCGATCTTGTAGCCGGTGATGGGGTAACCACCCGTGTCGGCGGGGGCGGTCCACGACAACGTGAGGTTGCTTCCGTTCACTGCAACCGCAGGTGCAGTGAGGCCACGAGTGGAGATCCCCGACGCCGCGTAGTGTCCGGCCACCTGGGTCGCCGATAGCGCCTTGTTGTAGATCGCCACCTCGCTCAACGAACCTGCGAAGAATGATGCGTCGGAGGAATAGTTGTTTCCGATCATGACCTCGCCGAGCGCTGTGGTCACCGGTGATCCCGACTGCGTCACGAACACCGAGTTCTGCAGCACGCCGTTCACGAAGAACTTCAGGGATCCATTCGACTGATCGAAAACCGCCACGACGTGCGACCACGCACCACCGACCACGACGTTTGGCTGGGTCTGAACGAACTGACTGCCCGCCGATGTGTGCATGGCGAATGAGAGCTGCGTGCCGTTCAAATACAGACCGTAGTTGCGCGACGACGAACCTGAGTTTCCGCGAGCGATGATCGTCTGCCATCTGTTGGGTGCGCCGGCCTGCGGCCGGATCCAAGCCTCGAGCGTGACCGAGCCACTGATCCGCAAGTCCGAGGTGCTCAAGGTGCTGACCGCGCCCGCCAAGTTGATCGCTGTGGAGGGTGCGACGGTCGGATACGCCGCGGCACTGGCCGCGGTACCGCTGAACGTGGCCGAACCACTCGTGCCACCGAAAGGTGACGCTCCGCCGAAGACGACTCCCGCAGAACCCACCGTCACCGAGCGTGCGGTGCCCGAGGCGTCCGATGGTGTCGAGCCGGCCGCGTTGTTGAAGCGGTACCACAGCACCGGTCCGTCGGAGGTGACCGCGGAGCCGTAATTGTCGGCGTTGGAGGGATTGGTGGTCACGGCAACCGAATTGCCAGATGGCGCGCTGGCCAGCGTGTACGGAACCGCGATGGCCACCGCGCCCGAGCCCGTACCGTTGACGTTGATCGCCGAAACGCGGAACGAGGTGAGCGTGCCGTTCACCAATCCGACGGTGCCGCTCGCCACCACACACGCTGTGATCGAGGTGCACGTGAAACCGCTGACGGCTCCCGAGACGAATGGTGTCGTTGCCGTGGTGGTGCCGAGCACCGAGAACGTTCCTCCGTTCGAGCAGTTCGCGTTACAGATCTCGACGCGATAGCCGGTGACGGTCGACCCTCCCGTGCTCGTGGGTGCCGTCCATCCAAGTGTCACCGATCCGGTGTTCGCCGCCGTGGACGACAGGCTCACCGGGACTCCCGGTGCGCCTCCCGGCGTCGACGTCGTGACGTTCCCGGTTCCCGGGCCGGCCAAGGTGACCGCACGCACACGGAAGTAGTACACCGTGCCGTTGGTGAGACCCGTGACAACGAGCGATGTGCTCGTCGCGGGAACCGTCGACGACACGGTCGTGAATCCGGTGGTCGCCGCGGCCGTGCACGCGGCAGCGCTGGCGGTGCAGAAATCGACAATGTACGACGTGACCGCAGTCCCTCCGGTGTTCGTTGGTGCGGTCCAGTTGACCGTCACCGACGCGTCGGCCCCCGTAGCGGAGATCGTCGCGACTGCACTGGCCACGGTGAACGGGCGGGCCGTGGTCGTCGCGTAGGTACCCAGACCCGCGGTGTTCGTGTTCGCCGCGATGCGATACGTGTAGGTCGTTCCGTTCACCGCTGTCGAGTCGGTATACGTGAGGGTGGCACTCGTGATGGTGTTGCTGAGCGTGGTCCAGTTCGTGCCATCACTCGAACGCTGCAACGTGTAGGTGTAGGACGCCGGAGCCGGGGAACCAGTACTCGATGGAGCGGCCCACTTCAGGACCACGGAAGCGTTGCCGGGTGTGGCACTGAAGTTCGTCGGGGCCGAGGCCGTCGATGAAACGGTCGCCTGAGGCACCGATACCGTCACGAGACTTCCCGAGATCGGTCGGGCATCGACTGCCGCAACCGTCGAATTGACGGCGGTGATGGCGGTTACCGCGAATGTCGACGTCGAAACGCCGACCGATGGCGACACCGTCACCGACAGCCCACCGGAGTACACGCTGTACAGCAGGCAATATCCGGTTGTCGACGGGCAGGTGGTCGTGACCGCGGTCGTCGACGTGCAGGACGACTGACCGCTGTTGCAGCGTTCGATCGTGTAGCCGATGACCGGACTACCTCCGTCATTCGTTGGTGCGTTCCACGAGAGTGTCGTCGTGCCCGTGCCGTCGATGGTGGCGAGCAAGCCCCGTGGTGCTCCCGGCGCCGTCACCGGGGTGGCGGTGGTCGACGAGTATGCACCCGTGCCAACCGCGGTGACCGCGGCGACTCGGAACGAGTAGTTGGTTCCCAGAGTGAGGCCAACGACGCTGGTCGACAATCCGCTCGGACGGGCGACGTCGATCCACGTGGTGCCGTCGGTCGAGCGCTGCACCACGTAGTTCGTGACGATGCTTCCGCCGTTGCTGGTCGGAGCCGCCCACGAGAGTGAAACCGCTCCGTTCGCATCGACCGCGGCCCCAAAGGCCGTCGGTGCCGTCGCGATGCTGAGCGGAAGCGCCGTCGTCACGGCCGAGTTGTTGAGCGCGTTCGACGTGATGGGCGTGACACGGAAGTAATACGCCGTACCGTTCGTGAGACCGGTCGCGTTGTAGGAGGTGACGATTCCCGAGTTCGGCGCGATGGTGGTCCACGTCGAGTTGTTGGTGGATTGTTCGATCTTGTATCCGACCACCGCGGATCCACCGTTGTTGGAAGGTGCCGACCACGTGAGGGTCGCCTGAGTGCTTCCAGCCGTCGCCGTCAGACCAACCGGTGCGAGGGCGGCACCGTAAGGCAGGACGTCAGTGGTGGACACCACGCCGTAACCCAGAGCGTTCTGTGCCGAGACTCGATAGGTGTAATTCACACCGTTGACGAGAGAGGTGTCCACCCACGAAGTGGTGTTCACGGAATTCACGAGCATCGTCCATGTCGCACCGCTATCCGAAGACCGCTCGACTCGATAGCCGGTCAGCGCGTACCCACCATTGTCGGTCGGAGCCGACCACGTGACACTGGCACGTCCGTCACCGGGCACCGCATCGAGAAGCGTCGGTGCGCTCGGCGTCGTTCCCGGAGTCGCGTTGATGGCGTTGACGTTGGTGGCGGTGCCCACACCGAAAGATGTGATGGCGGCGACCGTGTAGAAGTAGGTCGTTCCGTTGTTGAGTCCGCTCACCGTGTATGAGGTGCCCGTGGAATTGGTGGACGGAACGATCGACGCGAACTGAGTTGGCGTGTTGCACCACACCGTTGAAGCGTTATAGACGCATTGCGAAATTTGATAGGCCGTCACCGGCGCGCCGCCCGGATCCTGTGGGGATTGCCATGACAGCGCCACCGAGCCATTTCCGCGTACGGCGGAAAGTGCTGTCGGTGCTGTTGCCGCTGTCATCGGCGTTGTGGATGCGGCGGCACTCACAACGCCCAGACCCCCTGGGCTGGCCGCTGGACCTCCATTCACGTACGCCGTCACCCTGAAGTAATAGAGAACACCGTTCGTGAGATTGGTGATTGTCGTCGTCGTGGCCGAGGTGTAGGAGTCGATCGACCACGAAGTGCCATTGACGCTTCTCTCGATCTGGTAACCAGTGATCGTGAAGCCGCTGTTGTTGGTCGGAGCGGTCCACGACAACGATGCCTGGCGATTGCCACGCACCGCGAGAAGATTCGTGGGCGCTCCGATCTGAGTGAACGGTGTCGCGTACACGGGACTCGAGGTCGAGTCTCCGACCAAGTTCACGGCCCGAACTTCCCAGTAGTAACTGGTGCCATTGGTGAGCCCGGTGGCGGCATTCGTGTCGGTGTAGGTGAACACGTTCGCGGCCACCGTCGTGAGCAACACGCCGTTGCGATACACCTTGTATCCGGTGACGGCTGAACCACCGTTATTGGCGGGAGCCGACCACGTGATCGTGGCTCGCTTGTCGCCGCCGACAACGGCCACGCCAAGGGGCGACAAAGGAACCGTTGCCGGCGTCGCCGCACTGAACGTGCCCCAAGCTCCGATTCCGGCCGAGGTGATCGCGGCCATGCGGAACGTGTAGGTCGTGCCGTTGGTGAGGCCACGCACCACGTACGAGGTTCCCGAGGCATCGAGGGTGAGCGTTGTCCAACTCGCACCATCGGTCGAGTACTCCATGCGATACGAGAGAACGGAGAAGCCACCGTTGCTGGTGGGTGCCGCCCATGTGAGAGTCACGCGACCGTCGCCGGCCACGGCCGACGTGGTCTGCACCGCGGTCGGAACCGACATTGGAGTGGCATTGACCACCGTCGAAGTGGCCGCGCCCGCCGTGTTGGCCGGTGTGATACGCACGTAATACGACTGACCCGCCGTGAGAAGGCCGGTCGCACTTCCCTGGTTGGTGATCGTGACACTCGTGATGCTCGCACCAACCGAGGTCGCGGTCGCCGACATGCTGGCGGTCGTCGACTGGTTGGTCCAGGTGCCCCACGCCGAGGTGTAAACACCGCTGCTCGCCGGGGCGATCTCGATCTTGTAGCCGGTGGGGAGTGGCGTGGACGGAGTGCGCCATGCGACCGTGATCGAGTTCGCGCTCGTCGTGACCGTCGCACCACTCACCATGTTGGGAACCGTGGTCGTCGCTGGCCATGTCGGGGCCACGATCGATGTGATCGAAGATGCACCGGAACCCTCGGAGGTGAGCGGAGTCACCCGATACGAGTAGACGGTGCCCGGGGTGAGTCCGGTGATCACCGTGGTGAGCAAAGGAACACCCACCGAGGAACTGCCCAGATTGGGAGACACGGTCGTCCACGAGGTTCCACCGTTTTCGCTCTGTTCGAGCATGTATCCATAGATCGTCTGACCACCATTGCTGACCGGTGCCGCCCAATTGAGCGTCACCTGACCGCTCGCGGTGGGCACTCCGTAGGTCGCGGTGGTGGCCACCGATGCGGTGAGGCTCTGCGGTGCGGTGGGCACCGAGGCGGGAGTTCCGAGAACCATCGCTCCGTAGTAACTGCACGATGCGGTCGACGTCTCAGCGAGCGTCTCGTCGCACGCACCCGTCACCGCACTCACCCGTGCTTGATATTGAGTGCCGTTGGTCAGCCCCGAGAACGTGTAGGAGTTCGTGTTCGGCGAACCGGTGTTACGCACGTACGAGGACCATGTGCAGGAGGAGAACGTGCACAAGTCGAGCTGGTAGCCGGCGATCGGAAGACCACCATTGCTCACCGGCGCACCCCACGACACGGTCATGAATCCGTCACCCGTGACCGAGCGCACGAGCGACGGTGCCGACGCCGGCCCGAACGGCATGGCCGACAGGATCGTCGACTGGCCGTCACCTTGTGTCGTGACCGGAGTGATGCGGAATCGGTACGTGGTTCCATTCACCAAACCGCGCACATCGAGTGACGTGCTCGTTGTTGTGGCCACCGGGAACCAAAGTGAGCCGAACATGTTTTGTTCGACGCGATAGTTGGTGATCGTCCCTCCACCAAGGTCGGTGGGGGCGGACCACGTGAGGGTCGTGATCGTGTTGCCCGCAACGGCCCGTGGCGAAGAAACCGCCGCCGACGTGCCCAAGAGCGGAGCACCGGCGTACGCCCATTCAGATGTCAACGAACCGTTGCTTGACGGTGCGGTCGTGAGAGCCCGCACTCGCCATTGCAAGTTCGGGTAATAGGTGTTGTTGGGAGCGGTCCATTGCAACGAATTGGCGGTGAAGCCAACACCAGTGCCGGTGAAAGCGATCCAGGTTCCGGTGAAGTTCACCTGTACCTCGTACCCGAGAACTCCGAGGCCACTCGTCATCTCCGGGGTGTCCCAAGCGAACGTCACGCGATTTCCCACCGTCGCCACGGTTGGGTTGCGAGGTGTCGTCGGGGTCGCCGCCCACGAAGAGGTGACCATGCTCCACGGACCGGCCCCGTATTCGTTCACCGCGCGGACGCGCAACATCACCGACAAGCCGGACGGAATTCCCGAAATGAACTGATACGTCTGACGGGTGCGACCAAGAACGATCCACGTGGCTCCGCCATCGAGACTCTGCTCCACGTCGTAACCGGAGATGACCCCATTTCCGAGATTGGATGGAGCCGTCCAGTCGAAATACAACATGGTGTTGGCCGCACCAACTCCACCGGGCGAGTTGACGGTCGCCTTCAAGGCGTTCACGGCCGACGGCACGCCCCACCACGTGGCTTGAATCGACGAAGCGTTCGGGAACCATGACGTCGAACTTCCGGCGGCGCCCGACCAAATACCGATGGCGGTCACCGGGATCACCCGGTACGCCTCGGCGGTGTCGACATTGAACGTGAACGACGTGACGTCCGGACCGACGAAGGCGATGGTGCTGAACGAGTCATTCGCCGCGCGATACGCGTTCGATGTGTAGTAGGTCCAGTAGTTGCTGTTCGTCGGATCGCAATAGACACCCCCGGACCAACAACGAGAAATCATGTAACCAAGCAACGGCCAACCACCGGTGTCGGTGGGGCGCGTCCAGTTCAACGTGACCTGTCGATCGTTGATCGATGCCGTGAGCGAGGGTAGACGCGTGCTGTACCGAGCGGGCACCACCGAGATGATGCTCGAACCACCGTCGGCCTGTTGACCGAGAGTGACCACACGGAACCAGTAGTTCGTCCCGTTGGTGAGTCCCGTCGCGGTGTACGTGAGAACCTTGCCGACGTTGGTGGCGATGGTCGTGAAGGCGATTCCATCGGTGGATCGCTCGATGCGGTAACCCACATAATCGGTCGCTTCATCGTCGAACTGCGGCTTGTCCCATGTGAGGGTCGCCGTCGTGTTTCCGGGAGCGGCCGAGAGCCACGCCACCGCACGACCAGGTAGAACCGGCGTCACCGAGGTGACCGCCGCGTTGCCCGCAACACCGGCAGCAACGTCGGTGATGGCCGACACGCGGAACCAATGTTGGACGCCATTGCTCAGACCGGCCACGTTGTACGTCGTCGACGTGGAACCCGTGTTTGGTGTGAGCACCGTGAATCCGGTCGTCGCGCTGGTGGTCGACTGCTCGATGCGATAGCCGACGATGGAGCCGCCAGCAAGATCGGTTGGTGTCGTCCAACCGAGTGTTGTCGAAGCGTTACCGGTCGTCGCACTCAAAGAAATCGGAGCGCTCGCCGTTCCGACGGGCGTCGCGAAGACCGACGAGGGTGTGCCGAATGACGCGATGCCTCCGACCACGTACATCGGAGTCAGTCGCAACTCGTAGTTGACCCCGTTGGTCAGTCCTCCGACACGGAACGTCGAAGCCGTTCCCATGTCGGAGGTGACGACGGTCCACGTGTTCGAACCGACGACGCGGTATTCGAGTTTGTGGGAACTCGCAACGAATGCGCCGGACACGGCCCACGAAAGGTCGACGAAGCCACTACCCACGACGGTCGTGAATCGAGCGCCACCGAGGCTGGCACCACCCACTTGGGCAATCTGCAATGCACTGTCACCCACTCCAGCCGCCGTTACCGCCGACACGCGGATGAGCATGCTGGTGTTGGCGTCGTAGCCGTCGAGAACGTACGACGTGGCGGTGTTGCCCGTGTTCGGGGTGACGACGAACCACGAGGCGCCAAGTAGACGCTCGATGCGGTACCCGAGAATGGGCGCGCCGCCCGTGAATGTCGGTGCGGTCCATGTCGCCAGCATCGAGTTCGAGTTACCGATCCGACTCAGGCTCAGACCCGACGGGGCATCCGCCACCGACGATGTCGATGTCGACGTCGCGACGTACTCACCCACTGCACCCGTGAATCCGACCGCGGCGACACGGAAGAAGTAGCGCGTGCCCGGCATGAGGCCGTTCACCGAATACGACGTCAGCGTCCTCCAGCCCGTGTTCTGAGTGAGCGTCGTCCAATTGGTGCCATCGGTGGACTGCTCGATGCGGTAACCATTGATGTAGTCACCACCCGTCCAATCGGGGGCGGTCCAAGAGAGAGTTGCCGTCACCGAGGCTTTCGTCGTCGACGACGAGGTGGCCGAGGTGACAGTCAATGCCTTCGGCGCGGAGGGGGCCCCACTCGGTGCGACCCAGAACACGCGCGCATACGGCGCACATCGCGCGGTATTGGTGCTGAGTGGCGTGCCTTGCCCATCACGCAAGTAGTCGTCGCAGGCGACCCAAGAGACCATGGATTCGGTGGTTCCGGTCATGGGTTGCACGAGGATCGCGTAGTTGTTGCCGTTGCGCAGTCCGGTGATCGTGTACGACCGTTGAGCAGGTGACAGGTTCGCGGCAAGCAAGTGGTACGTGCCGTTGGTGAACGGAGCACATGCGAGAGCGACTCCGCTATCGGCTCCCTGCGAGCAATACAACATCACTCGGTAGCCGGTCAGTTGGCCTCCACCGAGATCGGACGGGGCGTCCCACGTCACGGTCACCGAACGATCCCCCGAGATGGCCGACAGGTTGCGCACCGCGGTCGGCGGACCGAACGGCGTGGAAGCCGTTGTGGTCGTGGCACCCTGACCGACAGTCGTCACCAGGGACAGACGGAATCGATAGTTCGTGCCGTTCGTGAGTCCGGTGACGATGATCGGACTCGCGGCCGCTGAGGCGCTTCGAGTGACGCCACTCGCCGTACAGTTGCCGGTGTAACTGCTGATGCTCGCACCGCCATTGGAAGTCGGCGCGGTGAACGTGAGGGTCGCTTGCGCATCGCCAGCGGTCGCGGTCGTCAGCGTCGGTGCTCCTGGCGCGGTCGCAGCGGGCGTCGTAAC
Organism: Acidimicrobiia bacterium; assembly: GCA_010030605.1. Classification (GTDB taxonomy): domain Bacteria; phylum Actinomycetota; class Acidimicrobiia; order Acidimicrobiales; family Ilumatobacteraceae; genus Casp-actino8. Next base: position 564 of record RHCK01000015.1, on the reverse strand, counting down.
CGTCGGACTCGACGGACTAGTGCTGCCACCACCACCGCCACCGCAGCTCGCGAGTAACAGAATGCTCAAAATGCTCGCTAACTTCGCTGTCATGGCCGCTCTCGAACACTCATCTTGGAAACCCCGACATCCTCGCACGATTCCGCGTGTCGGGCAGCCTTGCAATTGCTTTGCATCAGCACGCTCGCGATAATTTGGTCGCTGTTTCGCGAGTCACGCAGAGTGCCCGGATGATGCGGTTCCGTTCGAGTGTGACGATCCTCTCGCTGCTGCTCGCTTCTTGTGGTGGCGGCGGTGGTGGGGCAGGCGGTACGACGAGTGCCGGCAGCAGCACGCCGCCCCCCGTTGTTGTCACGCCGACGGCTGCCTCCCCGATCGAAGTGAATCTCGGTACGACGTTGCAGCGTCCCGTCTTCCAATGTGGTACGACCATCGAGTCGCTCACGGCAGACGACGCGCCGGGTAGCGTGACGGTGTTCGAGAGCGGGCCCGTGCGGCCGCTCGCGTTGTCGGCTGATGGTCAAAGATTGTACGTCGTCAACGCCCCGGCGAATTGTCTCGAGA
>RHCK01000140.1 GCA_010030605.1 Acidimicrobiia bacterium | reverse complement strand
GGACCGCAAGTATCCGCGCTCGGCCGGTGCTCCGGGTGGCACGGGCTACCACGTTCCCGTCAGCCGCATCGACGCCGCCTACGGTGACCGGAATCTCGCATGCACGTGCGCGCCGCTCGAGGCCTACGCCTCGTCGTCCTGAACGCCTGCCGATAGGTTGCGTCTCATGCCCGCCGCGAGCAACCAATCAACGTCCAACGACACCAGCCACAACGGAGGAATTCCCGGTGTGGCCGACCTGTTGTCCCTTCTCGGTGGCGTGAACCCTCTCGTCGCGGTGGGAAAGGTCGTCGAGACGGTCACTCAGGTGACCGGAGAGATCGTGAAGTCGATCGCCACCTTCAACGACACCATGACCGAACTGAATCGCGTCGCTCATCGGGTGAACAATCTGCTCGACGACATCGAGGCACCGCTGCGCGAGGTCGTTCCCGCGGTGCAAGCCGGCGTGAAGCAGGCCCGCACGACTCTCAAGAAAGTCGATGGTGTGGTGGCTCAGGTGGGATCTCTTCCGACCGATGTGGCCAAGGCCGTGTCGACTCTCGGTGACCTCGCGGGCCGTCTCGGACCCCTCACGCAGTTCGCCGAAATGGCCGGTGGCATGTTCGGCATGAAGTCGAACTCAGCCGGCTGAAACCGTCACTTCTTCGCCACGAACGGCGTCGGCACGACTCGTCCCGGAAGTTCACTCCCCCGCACGTCGATCACGACGTTGTCACCGATCTTGGTGTCGGGTGACACGAAAGCGAGCGCGATTCCGTGTTCGAGCACCGGTGAGAAATTTCCGCTGGTGATCTCGCCGATCTTGACGCCATCGCGAAGGACCGCGCATTCGGCGCGAGGTGGACGACGACCGTCGGTGCTGATGCCGCGCAGCACTCGATGGGGGCCACGTTCTTTCTCGGCCCATAGTGCGTCACGACCGCGGAACGTCGGCTTGTTCCAAGCCACCACCCATTCCAGATCGGCTTGAAGAGACGTGATGCCCATCCCGAGCTCGTGTCCGTGCAAGGGCAGGGCTGCCTCGAGGCGAAGCGTGTCGCGCGCACCCAAGCCAGCCGGAACGATTCCCCCATCGACGAGAGCGCGCCACAGGGAGGTGGCCTCTTCGGCGGGAACGGCGATTTCCACGCCGGACTCACCGGTGTAGCCGGTGCCCGCCACGGTGCACGGAGAACCGTTCCACGTGCATCGGGCCACCTTGAAGCGACCCACGGCCGCGGCCTCGGGAAAGATCGTGGCCAGTCGTTCGCGAGCCGTGGGGCCCTGCACGGCCAGAACCGCACGAGTGCTGGTCACGTCGACGCCACCGATGGCCTCGATCACGCGGTCGGTGTTGGACGCGTTCGGCATCACGTCGAACGTGTCCTCGTCGATCCACCACACGATGATGTCGTCGAGCACCGATGCGTCGTCGGGGTCGAGAAGATGCGTGTATTGCGCTCGTCCGGCTGCGATTTTGTCGAGATCGTTGGTGAAGGCAATTTGCAGACGCGATTTGGCGTCGACGCCGTTCACCCGAACGGTGCCGAGATGCGAGACATCGAACACGACGGCACCCTCACGGCACGCGAGATGTTCGGCGATGGTGCCGGACGCATATTGCAGCGGCATGTCCCATCCCCCGAACGGAGTCATTCGAGCGCCGAGTGAACGATGCTCCGCGTCGAGCGGCGAGAACTTCATGTGGCGATCGACTCAGACCGCGCGACGATCGGACCCGAGTACACGACCTTCGGAGGTGTTGCCGTGGGCCAACGTCGGGTAGAGATCGATGATTCGACCGTCGACTTGATCCTTCACCTGGGCGAGGGGCAGCAAGTTGAGCACGCCCTGTCCGCGACGCACGACGTCGATCAGTTCGTCGCCTTGGCAGAGAACGACCGAGGAACCATTGATGACGAGGTGTGCCGAGGTCAGATCGGCGCTGACGTTGTCGCGCAGATAACGAAACACCTCGCGCACCGATTCGAGGCGAATGCCGGCGTCGAGGAGGCTCTTGACCATTCGCAACTCGAGGAGATTTCGATAGTTGTAGTGACGACGCGAACCGCTACCGGCGGCATCGGCCAACGACGGTCGAACCAGGTCGGTGCGGGCCCAATAGTCGAGCTGGCGATACGTGATGCCGACGATGTCGGCGGCCTGTTTGCCGGTGAAGGCGGTCTCGGGTTTGTTCATGGTCGCTCCACTGCCTTGGGTGACACCGGTGTAGTTACACCGCCGTGGCAGGGTACGGCTGATGCCACCGAGCGTCAACGTCCCGGCTCATTGATCCTGCTCAGCCCGAGTTCGCGCCCTCGGACGGGTCGAGTTCAGGGCTTGAAATCGTCGGGGTTGATGTTCTCGATGAAATCCCGGAACTCCCCGAGCAGTTCCGATTCGTCGCCCTCGGACAGATCGTCGACGTCCAATTCATCGGAGTCCGAGTCGTCGTCTTGGATCGACATCGATGTCGCCTCGCGGCCGGCGATGTCCATGACGCTCTCGGCGCATCGAATACGGGCACCGCATCGAACGGCGACGGCGACGGCGTCGGAGGGTCGACACGACACGTTCACCGCACCGCTACGGGTGCGCACTACCAGTTGGGCGTGGAACACACCGTCGACCACGTCGGTGATGAGGATCTCGTCGATGTCGGTTCCGAGTGCACCCAACAGGTCGAGGATCAAATCGTGGGTCAACGGACGTTGGGGCTCGACTCCTTCGACGGCTAACTGAATGCTGCGCGCCTCGGGGTCACCGATGTAGATGGGAAGCAAACGTCGAAGCCCATCGCGTTCGCGCAGAACGATGACGGGTGCGTTCTGAATGACTTGGTGCACCCCCAGCAGTTCCACGTCGATCATGGGGCGAGCGTAGTCCCCCGACGATGTCAGCGTGGATCGCGCAACGGGCCGAGCGCACGTGCGACGAAGATCGCCCGCAATCGTGAACCGAGGTCGGACAGATCGTCGAGCAACTCGTTGGACTCGGCGCGCGATTCCGGTGAACGCCGACGCAACACGGGCAACACCCGTTGTTCGAAGAGCCCGGCTTCGCGCTCGGCCGCCGTCTTCCACGCCTTCAGGTGACGTATGTCGATTCCGGCGTCGGCGAACCCCTGAGCCACCTCGGCGATGGCCAGATCGTGCTCGTCGTAGAGCGCCTGTCCGCCATGAGCGCTGACCAGACCGAACTTCTCGAGCTCGACGAGGCCCTCCTCGGAGAGCCCGCTCAGGGAGACGATTTCCGAACGGCTGTAGGTGGCGGGACGACCCACGGCGTCGGAGGGATCCGGAGGCGCCGGGCGCTTGGGCGATCGATCGGCGATGGATGGAACGGCCTTGACGGCTCGGGCCGCCGGATGACCCTTCGAAGCCTGCCCGTTCTCGGTCGACGCAAGAGTGGAACGCGAGCGGTCGACCGCCCCTTTCCCCGCGCTTTCATCGGACTCGTCGTCGACCTCGGTGTCGGTCGCCACGGTGACGTTCTTGATTCCTCGAGGGACGTTCCGGTCGATACCTGTTGCGGGAGTGTCCAGTCGGTCTTTGATGACGCGCAGCGGAAGGAACTTTTCCTTCTGCTCGCGAAGGATGTACTTCAATCGTTCGACATCGTCGTCGTAGAACTTGCGGTAGCCCGACGCCGTGCGTTCGGGAACGATGAGCCCTTGGCTTTCGAGAAAGCGAATCTTGGAAATGGTGATGTCGGGAAACTCCTCGAGAAGGAGCCCGAGCACTTCACCGATCGAGAGATAGGGACGCTCGGATGCCGACTTGCCGCTCATCACTCGCTCGCAGGTCCGAGGTAGATCAAACGGAAGCGACCGATTTGAATTTCGTCGCCCTGCTGAAGAACGGTCGACTCGACCGGTTTCTGATTCACGTACGTGCCGTTCAAAGAGCCGGCATCGCGAAGAACGTATTCGCTCCCCTGCCGTGCGATCTCCGCGTGACGTCGCGACACCGAGATGTCGTCGAGGCTGATGTCGCTTTCGGGGTGACGACCGAGTTTGGTGAGATTCCCGTCGAGTACGAAACGCTCACCGGCTTGCGGTCCGCTGCGCACCATCAAGGTGGCGTGCGACGCGGGAAGCGTGCGCAAGTCGACGCTGGCGTTGTCCTGGGGTCCGGGAGCGTCTTGGAGCGCATCGACCTTGGAAATGACGACGGTTTTGTCGCCGTCGACCTCGAGGGCCTGCCCGCAGGAACTGCAAAAGAACGATTCGGCGAGGTTCTTGTGGCCGCATTTGGTGCAGAAGTGCGACATGTCAGGCGCCGATCAAGGCTCGGTACGCGTCGGCGGACATGAGGGAACTGGTGTCGATGTCTCCCTCGACGGTGATGTCACAGATCCAACCCGCACCGTACGGATCGGAGTTGAGCAACGAAGGATCGGCGTCGAGGTCGGCGTTCACCGCGCTGACCGTGCCGGTCACGGGTGCGTAAATGTCGGAGACCGATTTCGTGGACTCCACCTCGCTGAAAGAATCGCCGACGGACACGTGTGCGCCGACGGTGGGTGCTTGCACGAACACGACGTCTCCCAACGCGTCCTGAGCGAAGTCGGTGATACCAATGCGCGCCGTCGGCCCGTCCCGTGCCAGGCGCACGCGCCCCCCGGCGGCAACGGGCGTCGCATCAGGGGCCCGCGGTTGCGTCATGCGTCGAGCTTGGCGCCCGACACCTTGACCACTTCGGTCCAGCGCTTGATCTCACCCGCGATGAAGCCGCCGAACTGCGCACCAGTCAGGGCCGGAAACTCGGCTCCCTGCCGCGTCCAGGCCTGCTTGGCGTCGTCGGCGGTGCAGGCCTTGCGGATCTCTTCGATCGCGCGGGCCTGCTGCTCGGCCGGCGTGCCTTTGGGCGCCCACACGCCGTACCAGGTGGTCACGGTGTAGTTGGGCAGCCCCAGTTCAGCCGCACAAGGAATGTCGGGGAAGGCCGGGTTGCGCTTGGCACCCGACACCATCAGGGCCTTGATGCGACCCGCCGTGATGTGCGCGGCCGACGAGCCCAGGCCATCGAACATCAGGTCCACATCACCGGCAAGCAAGCCCTGCAGCGCAGGGCCCGCGCCGCGATACGGAATGTGCGTGAGGAAGGTGCTGGTCTGC
>RHCK01000139.1 GCA_010030605.1 Acidimicrobiia bacterium | reverse complement strand
ACATGAACACCATCCAGTCCGGTCTGCGACTCTTGCGATCATCCGATCTCGACAAGCCGAACCTCGTGATGGCCGGAACGATCATCGCGGCCATCCCCATACTTGTGGTCCTCGTGGTTTTTCAACGACAATTGGTGCGCGGTCTCACCGCCGGAGCAGTGAAAGGTTGACATGAACATCCATTTCCGAAGCATGCGACGATCGATGACCGGATTGGTCATCATCGCGATGGCGGCCACTGCCTGTGGAGGTGGTGGCGGATCCATCGTCGACAGCGGATCCACCGAGGCGCCGTCCACCAGCGACGGAGGCTCGTCGACCGAAGCGCCATCCACCAGTGCCGCGCCTCTCGCCGATCTTCCCCCCTGCGATCCTTCGGCGCTCGACGGTGCCACCGAGACCGTGAACATCACGTTCTGGCACGGCATGAACGGTGAACTGGAGAAGTCGTTGGTGGCTCTCACCGACGAATACAACGCCTCGCAGACCAAGGTGAAGGTCAGCCTCGAGAACCAGGGTGGTTACGAACAGACTCTCGACAAGTATCTGCAGTCGGGCGGCAGTCTGCCCGACATCGTGCAAGCCCCCGAGTACGCGGTTCAGGTGATGAATGACACCGAGTCGAACGTTCCCGTCGGTGCGTGCATCGAAGCAGAGGCCTACGACACCAGTGACTTCCAGCCCAAGGCGCTCGGTCAGTACTTCACCGAAGGTGTGCAGTGGGCCATGCCGTTCAACGTGAGCGATCCGGTCCTCTATTACAACAAGAAGGTTTTCGCGGCGGCCGGGCTCGACCCCGAAGCACCGCCGACCTCGCTGGAAGAACTCCGAACGATGTCGCAAGCGATCGTCGATAGCGGAGCAGCTTCGTTCGGTTTGGCTCTCGACACCGGAGCCGATAGTGGCGGTGGTTGGTTCCTCGAGCAGTGGTTCGCGAAGCTCGGCGAGTTCTACAGCGACAACGACAACGGTCGCACCGCGCCGTCGACCAAGGTGCTCTTCGACAGCCAAACCGGCATCGATCTCTTGACCCAGATTCAGTCGCTGGTGAACGACGGTCTCGCGGTGAACGTCGGCGACAACGCGAGCGGACAAGACGCTCTCTTGAAGTTGGCCGACCCCGACAAGCCGGCCGCGATGACCATCGCGACATCGGCTGCCCTCGGCACCGTTTTGTCCGTTGTTGCGGCCGGAACGATCGCCGGTGTTGGGGTCGACGACATTGGAGTCGGTCCGATGCCCGGACCCAACGGCGCCCCCGGCGCGATCGTTGGCGGCGCGTCGCTATGGATCGTCGATAACGGCGACGCGGTGAAGACCGCCGCCACATGGGATTACATCAAGTTCCTCGTGAGCGCACAGTCGCAGTCCACGTGGGCCTCGGCCACCGGATACGTACCGGTGCGCAGTGCCGCCCTCGAATTGGATCCGGTGAAGAACACCTACGCGAGCGACGCACGTTTCCGGGTCGCGTACGACCAGTTGGGAGAAGCGGCCGACACACCGGCCGCCGTCGGAGCGATCCTCGGACCGCAACGCGAGATCCGCAACATCACCGCGTTGGCGATCGCGACGATCTTGCAGGGTGGCGACGTGGCCGGCACCCTCGCATCATCGGCATCTCAGGCGAACGCGCTCATTGCCGACTACAACGCCAGCAACGGCTGACAAAACTCAGGGATTGATCGCCTCCGAGATCTTGGCGAACGCGTTGCCGATCGCTTTGATCTCGGAGCGACTGAGATGATCGATCATCAAACGTCGCACGCTGTCGAGATGAATGGGTGCCACCTTGCGCAGCAGATTCCAGCCCTTGGTGGTTAGCTCGGCGTACGCCACGCGACGGTCGGCATCGTCTTGAACCCGAGCCACCCAAGAGTTCGTGAGAACGCCTTCCATCCGTCGGGTCAAACCACTCCGCGACAACCGCAGCTGGTCGGCCAGATCGCACATACGTAGTCGTCGGTCGGGGGCTTCCGAGATCATGGCCAACAACTGGTAGTCGCCCATCGTCAACCCGAACTGCCTGACGTCCTCTTCCAGGGCCTTCATCAGATCGACCGAGGTGGTGATGTACAGGCGCCACGCCTTCATCTCCTCAGGATCGAGCCACTTCGGTCCGGCCATGAGGCCAATCTACCCAGCGCGTCCGAAATAGTTGTGATCGCAACCATTCTTCCGTATAGTTGTGATCGCAATCATTCCGTCCCCACCCCAGGGGCCGGCTTCAGCAAGGAGACAATATGGAAATCGTGTTCCTCATCGGGCGGATCCTCTTCGCCTTCATGTTCGTGATGTCGGGAATCAACCATCTCACGAAGGCCGACCACATGGTTGGTTACGCCCAGTTCAAGGGTGTCCCCTCCCCCAAGCTGGCGGTTCAGGGCTCCGGTGTCGTGTTGGCCCTCGGCGGCCTTTCGGTGATCCTCGGCGTATGGGCCGACCTCGGCGCCATCGTGCTCGCCGCTCTGCTCGTCGTCATGGCCGTGAAGATGCACAACTTCTGGGCCATCGAGGACCCGCAGGCCAAGCAGGCCGACATGATCGGCTTCATGAAGAACATCTCCATGGCCGGCGGTGCGCTGTTCATGTTCGCGCTCATGGCCATCGAAGGTGCCGAATACGGTCCGGCCATCACCGAGAGCCTGTTCAAGCTCAAGTACTGATCGACGTCGATCCCTCGTCGACCCCCAACGATGCTCCTTTACCGGGGCGTCGGTGGGGGTCGATGCTTTTCCAGCCCCCGTCAGTTTTCGGAGATACCGCGCAGAGCCGACTGATTCGACTGTTGCTCGAGGAACCACTGGTACGTGGTACGAATGCCGCGGTCGAGGTCGTAAGACGGTGACCAACCCAAATCGTTCAAGCGGCTCACGTCCAACACCTTGCGCGGAGTGCCGTCGGGCTTCGACGTGTCGAAGACCAACCTGGCCGACGGATGCACGATGTCGCGCACCTTCTCGGCCAATTCACGAATGCTCAGATCGACGCCAGTGCCGACATTGATGTGCGAGTCGTCGCTGTAGTTCTCCATCAGGAAGACACATGCATCGGCGAGGTCGTCGACGTGAAGGAACTCGCGCATGGGGCTTCCGGTGCCCCAGATCTCGACCGAGTCTCCGCCTGATTGCTTGGCGTCGTGGAACTTGCGGATGAGGGCCGGCAACACGTGGCTGGACGCCAAATCGAAGTTGTCGTTGGGTCCGTACAAGTTCGTCGGCATCGCCGAGATGAAGTCGCTGCCGTATTGGCGTCGATACGCCTGACACAGTTTGATGCCGGCGATCTTGGCGATGGCATACCACTCGTTGGTGGGCTCCAGGGGTCCGGTGAGCAGTTGATCCTCGGTGATGGGCTGCGTGGCATGACGCGGATAGATGCACGAACTACCGAGGTAGAGAAGCTTGGTGACGCTCGTGCGATGGCTGGCTTCCACCACCGTGCCATGGATCATCAAGTTGTCGTAGATGAATTCGGCCGGGCGGGTGCTGTTGGCCAAGATGCCGCCAACGGTTCCAGCGACAAGGAAGACGTAGTCCGGGCGGTTCTTCTCGAACCAGATGTTGACCGCGCCTTGATCGCGCAGGTCGAGTTCGCGACGAGTGGCCGTGAGGATGTTCGTGAAGCCGACCTGTTCGAGCCGACGAACGACAGCACTACCCACCAAACCGGCATGACCGGCCACGTAGATCCGTGCATCCTTCGGCATCGGTTGGAACACGTCACACCTCCAACCGACAGGTTACTGGTTCGCGGGAATCGACTAACCGCCCCATCCGTAGGTCGTCAAATTGATGTCGTTCATCGACGCATCCCATGAAAGCTCGCACGACTCGACCGAGCTGACGTTGAGGACTCCGCTGGAGTCCTCGTATTCCAGCGTCACGAGATAATCCCACGCTTCAGCCTGATGGCGCACGTGGAACATCGGACCGTTATCGGGATACGTGTTCCCGCTGATATCGGGTGATGGAATGTTCGACTGCTGGAAGTCGGCATACACCCACGTGTCGAACAGTGCGAAGTAGCACTCGCTCAATTCGAAAGGGGCGGTCCGGCTCGAAAGGTACATCGACACGGGATACTTGCCAGCCCATCCACCGTGCTGACAAATCACGCGGACCAAAGCATCCTGGAGGCCATCTCCATCGATGTCTCCTCGCGCCAAAACGGTGAAGTCGAAGTGGTAGCCGCCGTAACTTGAGAGGTCTCCGATGTTCAATTGCGGATCGTTCGGGTCGGCTGGCGGAGGTTCGATCTCGCCGTTTTGAATCGCCATCGCCCATGCATCGAATTCCGGCAAAGAACCGTTCGTGAGACGAGTCGCTCCGGCTACCTCGGCAACGGATCCGCATTCCCCGTCGGCCAGCGGAGCATTCGCCAGGAACTCATCGGTGATTTCGCCCATCGCAGTCGGCTCGACGACGACCGGTGGCAAAGTCGAATCAGACGCATCCGGCGATGCCTCCGTCGAATCGGTTGCGGGCATCGTCGCCCCTTCGGACGCCGTCGTTGCATCGCCGGACTCGTCGTCTCCACCGGAACACGCCGCCAGCAGGCTTGCGGACAACGCGAGAGCGCACGCAAAGGAAACACGGGCATGAGAGAACTTGATCACGATGAGGGGCCTTTCATTCGAATCGACGAGTCAGTCGATCAATGCTTGATGCAGAAGTGTCTTGAACTGACTGCGAATCGGATAGGTGCTCGACGGCATGAGCTGCGTCATGAAAACGGCGGTGATGTCCTCCACCGGATCGACCATGAACCAGGTACTCGCCGCGCCGCCCCATCCGTAATCCCCGACCGAGCCCGGAACCTTGGCCTTCACCGGATCGATGGTGACGCTCACACCGAGACCGAATCCCACGCCGTCGTACGCGGTCTCGGACGCGAGAGGCCGACCGAAGTCGGTGAGATCGGCGTTGTTCGGCAAATGATTGCTGGCCATGTATTCGATGGTTCGCGGCGACAACAGATGCGTGCCGTTCGACTCGCCACCACGGCGCAGGAACTCGGCGAACTTCACGTAGTCGGCCATGGTGGACACCAATCCGCCACCACCGAATTCACCGGGCGGTTCGATGAGAGCGCCTTGGCCGGCGGTTCCGAGACGCACAGCC
>RHCK01000138.1 GCA_010030605.1 Acidimicrobiia bacterium | reverse complement strand
CGTGCCGGGCTCGCATTTGATGGCCGGTCTCTTGGGTGCCCGCGACGGACACTTGCGACTGATCGAGGGCGCCTTTTCGGGCACCGACATCTCCGCTCGGGGCAACGAATTGGCCATCGACGGACCCGACGCCGCCGTCGTGGCGCGACTGTTCGAAGAACTGGTCCTGCTGCTGCAACGCGGCGAGCCGGTGGACGACGCCGTCATCAAGCGCAGCATCGCCATGGTCAAGCAGGATGCCAGCCCCAGTTCGGTGCTCACCGACGAAATCCTTCGGGGCGCCAAGGGGCGCACGATCAAGCCGAAGACCGCGGGGCAGAAGCGCTACATCGATGCGATCCGCCGCAACGTCATCACGTTCGGAATCGGACCGGCCGGCACGGGCAAGAGTTGGCTCGCGGTGGCGATGGCGGTTCACGCCTTGCAGACGCGTCAGGTGCAACGAATCATTCTCACGCGACCCGCCGTCGAGGCCGGCGAACGTCTGGGATTCCTGCCCGGTGACTTGATGGCCAAGATCGACCCGTATCTGCGTCCGTTGTACGACGCGATGTACGACATGGTCGACACCGAAGGCGTGCAAAAGATGCACGAACGCCAGGTGTTGGAGGTGGCTCCATTGGCTTTCATGCGCGGTCGCACGCTCAACAACAGCTTCATCATCCTCGACGAGGCCCAGAACACCACGCCCGAACAGATGAAGATGTTCCTCACCCGCATCGGTTTCGGATCCAAGGTCGTGGTCACCGGTGATGCGACCCAGGTCGACGTTCCCGACGGGCGAAGCGGGCTGTCCGGGCTCGAACGCACCCTCGCCGGAATCGACGGACTCGAATTCGTTCATCTCGACACCGGAGACGTGGTGCGTCATCGCATTGTCGGCGACATCGTTGCCGCGTACGAGAAATCCGCGACGAAATCGGATCGCAATGGTTGAGGGCCCACCGAGGTTCCGCCGCAAGACGAAAGTGGGCGGCGACACCGACGCCGAAGTGTTCTGTGCCGACGAACAGTCGACGGTGTCCGTGGACGTGGTTCGTTGGCAGACCCTGGCTCGACAGGCCTTGGCCATGGAGGGCGTGCGAGGGGGAACCGAACTGTCGGTGTTCTTCGTCGAGAAGTCCGACATCGCCGATCTGAACGCCGAACACATGGGTGAAACCGGTCCCACGGACGTGCTCTCGTTCCCGATCGATGGTGGTGAGGTGCTCGAAGTGGTGAGCGGTCCGAGCGGAGGAACGCGCGGTCCCGATCGTTCGCCCCCGGATCGTGGCGACATGCCACTGCTTCTCGGCGACATCGTGATCTGTCCGGAGGTGGCCGTCGCCCAGGCGCCGACCCACGCCGGAAACGTCGACGACGAGTTGGCGTTGCTCGTCGTTCACGGTGTGCTGCACATTCTCGGCTGGGACCATGCCGATGCCGAATCGACGTTGCGCATGCAGGCGCGGGAACGCGAGATCCTCAGCGCTCATCATTGGCACGGACCGGTTCCCGCCACCTTCAATCAAACCGTCCCGGAGGAATCATGATCGCCGCGCTCACCGGCACCGACTGGATCCTGTTGGTCGTCGTGTTCGTGCTCTTGGTGTTGCTCATCTTCCTGTCGCTCGCCGAGATGGGTCTGTCGCGCATGACGAAACCGAAGGCCGCCGCGATGGCCGAAGGTGGCGTCAAACAGGGTCGCGCGCTTCAAGAGTTGGTCGGTGAACCCGAGAAGTGGGTGAATCCGCTGTTGCTGTCGGTGAACGTGTGTCAGACCGTTCAGGCCACTCTCACCGGTGTCATCGCGGCTCGCGCTTTCGGCCCGGTGGGTGTCGTGGTGGGCGTCGTGGCCAACGTCGTGGTGTTCTTCGTTCTGGCCGAGGCCGTTCCCAAGACGTACGCGGTCCTGTACCCGGAACGGGCCGCGCTCAGCACCGCGCGCGGCACGAAGATGCTGGTCTCGTTCCCTCCGTTGCGCCTGGTGTCGGGTTGGTTGATTCGCCTGACGAACGTCATCGTGAAAGGCAAGGGGCTCGAACAGGGACCCTTCGTCAGCGAACAGGAACTGCTCGGAATCGTCGAGGCGGCGATGAACGACGACGTGATCGAGGAAGAAGAGCGCGACCTCATCGAGTCGATCATCGAGTTCGGTGACACCGTGGCCCGAGAGGTGATGGTCCCGTTCCCCGACATCGTCACCGTGCCCGACAGCTTCAGCGTGCGCGAGGCGGTCGACGTGGCCATCGAGCACGGATTCTCGCGTTTGCCGGTGCTCAGTTCCGACGATGACGTGCGCGGCGTGACGTTCATCAAGGATCTGGTCCGTGAGGAACGCGCGGGTCATGGCGCCCATGCCGTGACCCTGTACATGCGTGACGCGGTGGTGATTCCCGAGAACAAGCCGGTGGCCCAGCTGATGCGCGACATGCAGGCGCGGAAATATCACATGGCGGTGGTGGCCGACGAGTACGGCAGTATCGAAGGAATCGTCACCCTCGAGGACTGTCTCGAAGAACTGGTGGGAGAGATCGTTGACGAATACGACAAGGATCATCGACTCATCGAGAAGCACGAGGACGGTCAGTACATCATCGATGGCGCGACCAGTGTCTCGGAGGTGAACGAGGAACTCGACACCGACATCCCCGACGACGAATGGGAAAGCATCGGCGGCTTCGTGTTCAACACCTTGGGTCACGTGCCGGTGGTGGGGGAGCACATCGACTTCGACGGTTGGCGCTTCACCGTGGCCACGTTGCAAGGTCGCCGCATTCGTTCGATCCGCGTTCAGGTCGTGGGTCGCCGTTCCGATGACGATGCCATCGACTGACCCGAAGTAGGTTTCGGTCTCATGGAAGTTCGTTTGGATGGCAAGGTCGCACTGATTACCGGCGCGTCGAAGGGCATTGGTCTGGCGACGGCGAAGATGTACGCCGAGGCCGGGGCCAGCGTGATGATGGTGTCGAGAAAGATCGGGCCCGACGTGGTGTCCGATGCGGGGATCGAAGGCGACGTCGAGGTCTTCGCGGCCAACACCGGTGACGTCGAGCAGGGTGATCGCTGCGTGCGCGCGACCATCGAACGGTTCGGACCGATCGACATTCTGGTGAACAACGCGGCCACGAACCCTTACTACGGTCCGTCGCTCGGTGTGGACGAAGCACGATTCGACAAGACGTTCCAAGTGAACCTGCGAGGCCCGTTGTTCTGGACGAAGTCGGTGTGGGAGTCCGGGATGAAGGATCGCCCCGGAGTGATCATCAACGTCGCGTCGGTTGGTGGTCTGCGCACCGAAGGGGCTCTCGGTATCTACAACCTCACCAAGGCGGCCCTCATTCACATGACGCGTCAGCTCGCGGCCGAACTGGGTCCGTCGCGTGTGGTCGGAATCGCCCCCGGTTTGGTGCGCACCGACTTCGCCAAGGTGTTGGTCGACAACTACGGCGATCGTTTGGCGGCCGCGCTTCCGTTGGGCCGAATCGGTGTTCCCGACGACATCGCCGCGTTGGCCACCTTCCTCGCGTCGGATCGTGCGTCGTGGATCACCGGAGAGACCTACGTCATCGACGGAGGTGCCGGGGTGAAGAGCAACTGATTCAGAGCGCGGAGAAGATCGCCGGCAACGTGGGATAACGACCGGTGTTACCGCCGCCGTCGACCGACACGAACGACGCGCTCATGTACGAGGAGTCGTCGCTGGCGAGGAAGGCGGCGACGGAGGCCACTTCCTCGGGTGACGCGTGGCGGCCGAGAGAGGCGTTCTCCTCGAACTGACGAACGACTTCGGGCACCGCGAACATCCCTGCGGTGGCGTTGGTGTTCACCAATCCGGGTGCGATGGTGTTCACGCGGATTCCGCGAGCCCCCATTTCCATCGCGGCCACGCGGGTGAGCATGGCGACGCCGGCCTTGGCGGCGCAATAGGCGGACATGCCAGCCGATGGTTGGATGGCGTTCAGCGAAGAAATGGTGATGACCGATCCGCCGTCGGCGGTGTGGTCGGCCGTCGTCTTGAGTGTGATGAACACTCCGACGAGGCACAAGTCGATGATTCGCTTCCAGTCCGCGGTGTCGTGTTCGCGAATCAGTCCGTAGGTTCCCGCGCCGGCGTTGGCGACCACCACATGGAACGGTCCGAAGCGACGTGTACCGGCGTTCACGGCCTCGGTCATGCTCGTTTCGTCGGTGACATCGGCACGCAACGCCAGCACCCGATCAGGGTGTCGGGCGGCGAGGGCGTTCACTCCGGTTGGATCCAGGTCGACGGCCACCACGTTCGCTCCCTCGCTGAGGTAGCGCTCGGCGATGGCGGCTCCGATGCCGGAGGATGCCCCGGTGATGAACGCGGTTCGGTCGGTGAGGCGAGCGGAGGATGTCATGCGTGCAAACTAGTCGTCGCCGCGCGACGCCGAGTCGGCGATGATTCGTCGCACGGCATCGCGCCGAACCTTTCCGGATGACGTGCGGGGGAGCTCGGTCACCGCAACGATCTCGGTGGGCGCGCAGTACGCGGCCAAAGACTCTTTCACCATCGATCGACACGTCGCGAGGTCCGGGGCCCCTCCGGTGTGCACCAGAACGACGCGTTCCCCCCACTCCGGATCGGGGCGGGACACGATGACGAGGTCGACGTCGGGAAGCAGACGTTGAAGAACCTTCTCCACCGCGTCGGGCCACACTTTTTGTCCACCGGTGTTGATCACATCCCCACGGCGGCCTTCGACTTCGAGTCGTCCATCGGCCGTCAGTCGACCGACGTCGTCGGTGTGCAGCCAGCCGTCAACATCGATCGTGGTCGTGCCATCCCGATACGCCCGCATCAGCATCGGGCCCCGCACCAGAATCTCGTCGTCGAGAATTCGCAACTCGACGTCGGGGTTGGGCCATCCGTCGTACACGACACCGGATCCCGTCTCGGTCAGACCGTAGGTGGCCACGCAATTGTGCGGTCGATCGGCCGGCGGTCGTGAGCCACCGAGCAGAATGCGTCGGAACCGACTCGGGTCGAGGCGACGAAGGGCCGTGGGCACCAACGACGTGAGCGTGCGATCGGATTCACCGACGCGGACGGCGTCGAAACCATCGTGCACCTCGAGAGCAAGACCCATGATGAGCGCCCGTGCAACAACGGAGAACCCGCCGATGTGGGCCAGTGGTAGACACGCGAGCCACGAGT
>RHCK01000137.1 GCA_010030605.1 Acidimicrobiia bacterium | reverse complement strand
CGCGTCGGCGTTCGCGGTCCTGGCGTCGATCGCCGTCGCCCCACTCATTGGTTTCACCGGAAATGCCTCGCAGCAGACCGGGCCAACTCTTCTCCTTCGCATCCTCGTCGTCGCTCTCCTCGCGCGCATGACATCACTGCCGCTCTGTCTGGTCGGCGGTGCGGCGGTCGGAATCGTCGAGGCTCTCAGCCTTCGGAATCTCCAGGACCACCCGGGAGCGGTCGAGTTGTTGTTGTTCGTTGCCCTACTCGTCATCGTGTTGGTGACTGCCGCTCGTCGGGACGACGGTGGAGACTGGTCGACCGTGCCCGTTCGGCAGGGAATACCGCCGGGTCTTCGGGGCCGGCGACTGTGGTCACGTCTGCCCCAAGGTGTGGCAACCACGGGTCTCCTCGTGTTGGTGGTGGTCCCATGGCTGTGGACCAAACCATCACAGGTCCAGACGTGGACGACGGTTGTCATCATGGCGACGATCGCCGTGTCCACCACCATGCTCACGGGATGGGCAGGGCAGTTGTCGCTCGGTCAGATCGCATTCGCCGGCCTCGGCGGTCTGGCCGGAGCGGTGTGTTTGAGAGGTGACACCATCGAGATCGGCGGGTTTGCGATTACCCCTCATCTCACGTTCGCTGGTGCTCTTGTCGTCGCCGCCGTTGTTGGCGGAACAAGCTCGGTGATCGTGGGTCTGCCGGCGCTTCGCGTACGTGGGCTCCTCCTGTCGGTGACCACGCTAGCCTTCGCGGCCGCGGCCGCCGGCTATCTGTTCCGAATCGATGTCTGGAGTGACGGCGCCGGCTATGTCGAGCCGCTTCGGCGACCGGCCATCGGCGCCCTATCGTTGTCCTCGCCCCGCGCCTACTTCTGGCTGTGCCTCGCCGTTCTTGCCGTGACGGCGTTGATGATCGGGCGACTTCGCCGCATCGGGCCCGGTCGACTG
The DNA here is from genome assembly GCA_010030605.1 of Acidimicrobiia bacterium. Lineage (GTDB taxonomy): Bacteria > Actinomycetota > Acidimicrobiia > Acidimicrobiales > Ilumatobacteraceae > Casp-actino8. Next base: position 4,225 of record RHCK01000137.1, on the reverse strand, counting down.
ATGGTGGCGCTGCGAGACAACGAGCCCGCAGTCGTGTCCTCATCGGTCTCGCCTCGTCGGGTGAAACTCTCGGCATTCGCATTGTCTGGTTCGGTGGCCGGGATCGCCGGGTTCCTCTTCGTGGTACTCCAACCGGGTTTTACACCCGATGCTCCCTTCGAGGTGAAGGAATCGTTGCGGATCGTCGCGGTGGTGGTGATCGGTGGCCTCGGTTCGGTGACCGGTGCCGTTCTCGGGGCGGTGTGGGTCTTCGGACTACCGGCGTTGTTCGGCAACAAGCCAGCCATCGAAGCACTCACCTCCGGTGCGGGGCTGCTTATCGTCCAGCTCTACCTCCCCGGTGGTTTCGGCGGCGTTGCACTCGATGTGCGTGACCGGATCTGGGCCTGGGCCGCTTCGCGGCGCACGGTCTCGGAGCCGGTCGATCGACCGGCGATCTCCGCGGTCGCGGTGAGGAGGGCGAGGGATGTCGTTGATGCCTCTGTACCAGCACTCGAACTGTCGGAGGTCAGCGTGCGATTCGGTGGCGTCGCGGCCGTCGACAACGTGAGTTTCACGATTCCTGCTGGTCAGTTGATCGGCATCGTGGGGGCGAACGGTGCGGGCAAGACCACGTTGATGAACGCAATCTGTGGTTTCGTGCCGACCACCGGGATCATCCGACTCTACGGTGATCGGATCGACCACCTGAGTTCGGCCGCGCGACATGCGCACGGACTCGGCCGTACCTTTCAGAACGCTCGTTTATATCCGACGTTGACGGTGCGCGAGACCATCATGGTGGCGCTGGAGGCACGTGGACACTCGCGATTCGTTCCGTCGCTATTGGGAACACCGGGCGCGCGGCGTCGGGAGAGGAGCGCAGTCTCCACCGCCGATGAAATTGCGTCGCTCGTCGGGCTGTCCAGGTACACCTCGCATGCCGTGGCATCGTTGTCGACCGGTACCCGCCGGATTTTGGAACTCGCGTGTCTGCTGGCCGGCGGGGGCTCACTGTTGCTTCTCGACGAGCCGACCGCTGGTGTGGCTCAGCGGGAGGCCGAGGCTTTCGAACCGCTGATCCGTCGGGTCCAACGCGAACTCGGAGCCACGGTTGTACTCATTGAGCACGACGTCCCACTTGTGATGGCCGTGAGCGATCGCGTCGTGTGCATGGAGTCGGGCCGGTTGATCGCCGACGGAACCCCCGAGAGCGTTCGATCTGACCCGAAGGTGATCGCCAGTTACCTCGGCACCGACGTTCGGGCCGTCGAACGAAGTGGCGAGGCGGCCGCGAAAAATGAATAACAATAGTTATGTATCAGATATTGTTTGTTATAAATTAGACGACAAAGGGATCCCGAAGAAATGACGATCAGTGAACTTTCCGAGCGCTTCGCCCTCGTCGACTTCGAATCGGTTCACCGGGCCCTCGCAGCGGACCCCGACGCCTGTGCTCTCGCGGGGCCGGGAACCGACGGGCTCGGACCGATCGTGCTGCGACTCGGCGACAGTGCGGTAACGATCGAGCCGGGTTGTCCGGTCCGCATTCGGAGCGGCGCTCAGTCGGACGCCCATGTCGAGGTGGAGTTCGCCTCGTCGCGCGCCTTCACCGATTTCTATTACGAACTGCGGACCGTGCCCGGAGCGCAGGTCACCGGGTCGGTCAAGTACCACGTAGGTGGATATGTGCAGTTCGACGCATGGGAGCCGGCACTGCGTGCGCTGTATCAAGGTCGTTCGGTGTACGACCCGGCCATGGTCGATCGCTCGCGCGTCTCACGAGTGTTCACCCACGGTGTCGACTCGGTCGACGAGATTGGTGCGCACGTCAGGGAGTTCGGATTCGCCATCGTTCGCGATGTCTTCTCATCCGACGAGGTCGCATCCATCGATGAGGCCATCTCGCGACTCGAACACGAGTCGACACCGAGCACTCCGGGCACGTGGTGGACGACGGGACCCGACGGGGAGGGTTACCCATGCCAGATCCACTACGTCACCGAAAAAGCACCCGACATTGCGTGGGTCGACGATGATGTGCGGATGACCGGACTATGTGATGCAGCCATTCCGGGGTTGGTCAGTCACCCCGATCGTGGCAACGGAACATTTGCCGTCCTGAAGCGCCCCGGGGCCACGGCCGGTCTTACCAATCTGGCCTGGCATATCGACTGCGGTCTCGGGGGTCACACTGTCACTTGTCCTGGTCTGCACATTGGAATCCAACTCACTGAGTCGAATCCGAGTACGGGTGCATTCTCGATATTGGCCGGCTCACACGACTCGTCGGTGCGACGAGATGTGATCGACGGAAGTGACCTCCCAGTCGTAGTGGTGTCGACCAAGCCGGGAGATGTGACGATTCACGTCACGCACGTGATGCACGCGGCACCGGCACCAGTCGATACTGGTCAGGGACGACGGACCTTATACCTGGGTTACGGACCCCAACTTGCCCATGACATCATCGGACCGGGACAGTCGTTCGACGATCTCATCTCACAAACGTCAGACGATGGTTACGTCTCGTTCGAGTCGAAGTAGCTCGCGTGCTTGAAGTCTGAAACACCGCTCTCCGGCGAGTCAGCATTCGAGAGCAGGAAGGTCAGACGGCCAGTAGGTCGCGGGCGCCGGTGTCGCTGGAAGGGTGACGCAACTTGCTCATCGCGCGAGCTTCGATCTGACGAATGCGCTCGCGTGTGAGGTTGAAGTGTTCGCCCACTTCCTCGAGAGTGCGGGGCTCGCCGCGGTCGAGACCGAAACGAAGCTTCAGGATCTCGCGCTCGCGCTCGTCGAGCGGAGCGAGCAGTCGCTGAATCTCCTCGGGCAACAACGCGGTGGCGGCCACCTCGAAGGGACTCTCGGCGGATCGGTCCTCGACCACGTCGCCCAGTTCGGCGTCGCCGTCCTCACGCAGCGGCTCACTGAGTGACAGAGGCTCGGCGGCGAAGCGCAGAGCCTCGGTGACCTTGTCCTCGGGCATTTCGACCTCGGCGGCCAGTTCGCGCAGGCTGGGCTGACGACCGAACTTCAGCTCGAGGCGCGAGCGGGCCTTTTGCAGCCGGGCGAGGGTGTCGCCGGCGTGCACTGGGAGACGGATGGTGCGACCGGTGTTGGCGATACCGCGGGTGATGGCCTGACGAATCCACCACGTGGCGTAGGTCGAGAACTTGAAGCCTTTGCGCCAGTCGAACTTTTCGACGGCGTGCATGAGGCCGAGGTTGCCCTCTTGGATGAGGTCGAGCAACGGCAAACCGGACGCCTGATACTTCTTGGCGATGGAGACCACGAGTCGAAGGTTGGACTGGACGAAGGCGCGCTCGGCGGTCTCACCGTCTTTGATGAGGTTGCGCAGTTCGCGCTTCTTGGCCGGGGTCAGACCCTTGCCGTCGGTGCCGAATTCCTCGCGGGCGGTCTTGCCAGCTTCGATCTGCTTGGCGAGACGAACTTCGTCATCTTTCGTGAGAAGTGTGTACTGCCCGATGTCGGAGAGATACAGCCGGACGAGGTCCTCTTCATCACGGTCGACGCGATCCTTGGCCACCTGGGAACCTCACTTCACTTGAATAGTTGCTCACCGGATTGACGGCCTCGGGAGTGTGAATCCCGCGGTCGATTACTGCTGAAAACTGGGGTTTGCCGGTCCCCTTCGGCGGTAATGGCGGGAACGATACCGACCGATCACGCTTCATCAACCAGCGGACGAAACTTCGTCGAAAAAGGTTGCCGTCATGACGCGATGATCGTGTTTCGGTAGTTTGTCGTCACGGTGAAATTGATGTGATTCAGGGTTGCGAAGCGGTGCGTGAATCGCTACGAACCCGGCTTCACATCGGTTCATGATCGACGTCAGCAAACGGACGTCGGAGAACTTGCACAGCGAAAATTCAGAGAGCAGGAGTCCAGACATGGCGAATCCGATGTTGAACGACAAGAAGTTGCGCGCCGCCGCGGAATCCGAGTCGGCTGGTTGGGGAGCACCGGATCCGGCGACACGTGCTCCGATGAGCGACGGACCCACCAGTCCGTGGAATCCCACCACGCGAGCAATGACCGTGGGTGGAACGGCCAGTGCGACGGCGGTGCTCTTCGTTCTGTTGTTGGCGGGCGCCACGGTCGGTTGGCTCGGAGTCGAAGCACCCGAGGGGGAGGTGTACAAGTTCCCCGCCTTTGCCATCGGTGGATTGCTGGTGGGTCTCGTGTGCGCCATCGTGCTGGCGTTCAAGCCCAACCTCGCCAAGAT
>RHCK01000136.1 GCA_010030605.1 Acidimicrobiia bacterium | reverse complement strand
CCGGATGGAAGGTGGGCTGGATCTGTGGTCCGGCGAACTTGGTGGCGGCCGCTCGCGCGGCGAAACAATTCCTGACGTACGTGTCCTCGGGTCCGTTTCAACCAGCCATTGCGGTCGGCCTTCGCTTGCCGGACTCGTACTTCATCGAATTGGCCGCCGATTTGTCGCGCAAACGTGATCGACTCTTGTCCGGTCTTCGCGCGGCGGGTTTCGAGGCCTACACGCCGAGCGGAACGTACTTCATCACCGTCGACATTCGGTCGATGCGACCCGATGGTGACGGTTACGCGTTCTGTCGTGAGTTGCCCGACCGGTGTGGCGTGGTGGGCATCCCGAACGTGGTCTTCTACGATCGGACCCATGAACACGAAGGTCGTCATCTGGTCAGATTCGCCTTCTGCAAGCGGGAAGAAGTCATCGATGAAGCGGTGGCTCGACTGATGAAGGTGGCGTCGTGAGGATCGCCGCGGTGCAACACGACATCGTGTGGTGCGATCGCGAGGCGAATTTCGCTCGCCTCGAGCCGCTGATCGCCGAAGCCGCTTCCAATGGCGCCGGTTTGGTGTTGCTCACGGAAACCTTCTCGACCGGGTTCGCCGTGGAGGATCCACGCTTCGCCGAACCGTTGGGTGGTCCGTCATCGGCGTTTCTCGCCGACATGGCCGCGAAACATGGCGTCATCGTCGCCGGCTCGTGCCCCGAGGTTCTACCCACCTCGGAACGCGATCCGCGTCCGTCGAACACGTTCGTTCTTTCGCGACCGAACGGCGATGTTCACCGTTATCGCAAGATTCATCCCTTCACCTATGGCGGCGAGGACAAGTTCGTTCGTCCGGGCAATCAATTCGTCACGGTCGACATCGACGGTCTACGCGTGAGCTTGTTCGTGTGTTATGACCTGCGATTCGGCGATGAGTTCTGGAAATTGGCCAACGAGACCGACGTGTATCTGGTCCCGGCAAACTGGCCCTCGTCGCGCCGTGAGCATTGGATGACATTGTTGCGAGCACGAGCCATCGAGAATCTGGCGTACGTCGTCGGATGCAACCGAGTCGGCGAGCATGGATCCTTGGTGTACTCCGGTGACAGCAAGATCTACGGACCGAACGGTGACCTGTTGGCCGATGGCTCGGACGGTGGTGAACGGATTCTTTACGCCGATGTCACCAGCGAGGAAGTGGCGTCGGTGCGAGCGCGGTTCGGATTTCTGCAGGATCGCCGCTGATCAGCGCAAGGGCTTGATCATCAGGCTCACGATCTTGCCCGGTCGCGTCTCTTGCTGCTCGACCTCGGTGAATCCCTCTCGGCGGTGAAATCGCATGGAACCCTCGTTGGGCGGTTTCACGTTCACCTCCAGAGCGAACCACCCGCTCGTTGCGCGACGTTCGACCTCGCGGTACAACATCGCACCGATTCCCCGCCCCTGGAATGCGGCGGTGATCGCGACTCGATCGAGGTAGACGAAATCGTCGTAGCGGTCGCAAAAGAAGAGATAGTTCGGGCTGTCGTACGTCGTGCCGGGGGGCATGACCATGCAGAATCCGCGAACAACTCCGTCCACCTCGGCCACGATGTTTATGGTGCAGACATCGTGGATGGCGCGAAGATCGTCGAACGTTTCCTGACCGACGGCCGGTACGTTCTCCTCGTTGATCTCATGAACGATCGACAAGTCGTCGATGGTCATATCGCGAATGATCACGGACGTCATGCGGGAGCAAACTAGCGGTCGTCCGCGAGATGTCGGAACTAGTGTGATCGGGTGCCCGATTCTCCGGTGATTCATGCTCGGTCGCTCGTGAAGCGTTTCGGTGATTTCGAAGCCGTGAAGGGCATCGACATCGACGTGAGTCCGGGGGAGTCCTTCGGCTTTCTCGGACCGAATGGTGCGGGCAAGTCCAGCACGATGCGCATGATCGCGGCCGTGTCACCGGTGAGCGAGGGAGTTCTTCGCATCTTCGGTCTCGATCCGGCTCACGATGGGAGTGCCATTCGAAATCGTCTGGGTGTGGTGCCCCAAGCGGACAACCTCGACGGAGAACTCACCCCCCTCGACAACCTCATCATCTACGGGCGGTATTTCGACATTCCCCGATCCGAATGCATCGCGCGCGCCCGCGAACTCCTCGATTTCGTGCAACTGTCCGATCGCTCGGCCGGTCGGGTGGACTCGCTGAGCGGCGGCATGAAGCGCCGGCTCACGATCGCCCGAGGTTTGATGAATCGACCGGAGATGTTGCTGTTGGACGAACCGACCACTGGTCTCGATCCTCAAGCCCGTCATGTTCTCTGGGATCGCCTGTATCGATTGAAGCAGCAAGGTGTCACGCTCGTCCTCACCACTCATTACATGGACGAAGCCGAACAACTGTGCGATCGTCTGGTCGTCATGGACGCCGGGCGCATCGCAGCCGAAGGATCACCGCGCGAACTCATCACGCGATACTCCACGCGAGAAGTACTCGAATTGCGATTCGGTGCGGGTCAGAATGCCGACCAAGAGAGCTCGCTGATTGGCATCGGCGAACGACTCGAGGTTCTCGCCGATCGGGTGTTGGTGTACGCCGACGACGGTGAGGCGGCACTGCGAGAAGTTCATAATCGAGGTCTGCAGCCCGAGAGTTCGCTCGTGCGACGCAGTTCGCTCGAAGATGTGTTCTTGCGTCTCACCGGTCGTTCGCTGGAGGAATGACGTGGCCACTCCGGCATCGGTCCGCGTGCTCGAGATGCAGATGTTGCTGTTGAAGCGCATCTGGAAGACCAACCTGACTCTCAGCTTTCTGCAGCCACTGCTCTTCTTTCTCGGAATGGGTTTGGGAGTCGGATCCTTGGTGAACGATCGTCCATCGTCGGCCGAGGCGTTGGGTGGCATCCCGTACGCATCCTTTCTCGGACCAGGGTTGCTCGCGACCACGGCCATGCTCACGGCGGCGGGGGAGTCGTTGTGGCCGGTGCTCGGTGGTTTCAAGTGGGACGGCACCTACGAGGCGATGGCCGCGACGCGTTTGACCGCCGCTCAAGTCGTTCGCGGACAGTTCTTGTGGCTCGGAGTGCGCATGGGTATCGCGGTTGGCGGCGTGGCGATCGTTCTGGCCGTTCATCCCGACACTCGCTCGTGGGGTATCGCTCCGGCGGTCGCCGCGGCGATGTTGTGTGGTCTGGTGTTCACGGCATGGATCACCGCGTGGGCGGCGAGTCGCGAGTACGACACGTCGTTCTCGAACGTGCAACGACTGGTCATCACACCGTTGTTCCTCTTCGGCGGGGCGTTCTATCCGGTTGATTCGTTGCCCGATGTCCTGCGTCCCATCGCATGGGTGACGCCGCTGTGGCACGGCGTCGAGATGTGCCGTGGCTTCATGTTGCACACGCTCGGTGGGGTCGACCTCGCGTTGCACACATTGGTGTTGGTGGCGTGGTTGATCCCGGGTTGGATTCTGTGCGATCGATTCTTCGCCAAGAGGTTGTACCGATGAGCCGTGACACCCTCATGTGGCGTATCGCGCCTCCCATTTTGCGCACCGCTCGTCGGCCCCAGAGGGTGGTCGAGCGCAACGCCATCGTGTATCGACGCACTCCGATGGTGTTGATCTCCGGTTTCTTCGAGCCGTTGTTCTACCTCTTGTCCATTCGCATCGGATTCGGTGCGCTCATCGGAGACGTGGACTTCGCCGGTCGTTCCATCGATTACGCCCAGTTCGTCGCCCCGGCCCTCATGGCGAGTTCGGCCATGAACGGTGCCGTGTACGACAGCACGATGAACATCTATTTCAAGTTGCGTTATTCGAAGACCTACGACGCGATGTTGGCTTCTCCGCTCGGAGCCGCCGACGTGGCTTTGGGCGAGATCATGTGGGCGATGCTGCGAGGTTTCATCTATTCGGTGTCGTTCCTCGTGTGTCTGGTGGTGCTCGGAATGGCCGAATCCTGGTGGGTGTTGGCCGCCTTGCCCGCGTGCATGTTGATCGGTCTGGCCTTCGCGGCCGTGGGCATGGCTCTCACGACCTACATGCGTTCGTGGGCCGACTTCGATTGGGTGCCAGCCGTGACGTTGCCGCTCTTCTTGTTCTCGGCCACGTTCTACCCGCTGTCGTCGTACGGTGACTTTGGTTGGATCGTTGAGTTGAGTCCGCTATATCACGGAGCCGCATTGGTGCGTGGTGTCAGCCTCGGTATCGCCACGTGGGGAATGGTGGCCCATGTGGCCGTCCTGAGTGCTCTGGCGGCCACGGGCCTGTCGGTGGCCGCACGACGGGTCGAGACATTGCTCCTGAAGTGATCCCGTCCGAAATGCCGTCGACACTCGACGGTGCCTATCCTTCTCGCATGCTGTTCGCCAAGAAGAACACCGAGATGGTCAGTCGTGAGAATGCATTGCCGGGTCGCACCGACCAAACAATGCCGGTTCCCGAGAAGCACCACGTTCTCGGAACTCCGCTGAAGGGACCGTGGCCCGCCGGGATGGTGACCGCCGTGTTCGGCATGGGTTGTTTCTGGGGCGCCGAACGACTCTTCTGGCAGCTGCCCGGCGTGCATTCCACCGCGGTGGGTTATGCCGGAGGTTTCACACCCAACTGCACGTACGAGGAGAACTGCACCGGTCTCACCGGTCATGCCGAGGTGTTCTTCGTGATCTTCGATCCAAACGTCGTCACGTACGGCGACCTCTTGCGAGTGTTCTGGGAGAACCACGATCCCACTCAAGGCATGCGACAGGGCAACGACATCGGTTCCCAATACCGCAGCGCCATCTACACGACCTCGAGCGAGCAGATGGTCGAGGCGTTGGCCTCGCGTGATCTCTTTCAGCAACGGCTCGGTGCCGCGGGTTACGGAACCATCACCACGGAGATCGCGGAAATGGGCGAGTGGTATTACGCCGAGCCGTACCACCAGCAGTACTTGGCCAAGAATCCGAATGGCTACTGCGGTATCGGCGGCACCAGCGTTTCGTGCCCCATCGGCACCGGCGCCTGATTTCGTCGGCGATCAGCGATCGGCCAGCCAACTCTTCAGCGCGCGATCCAATTCGTCGAGTGAGCGCACCAACACGTTCATCGAGCACTGCATCATGAGATTGACCACCTCGTCGGGAGCAGGGAAACGCGCCCGCCAGTCGGTGTACAAACCGATGGTGAACTTGCCCAATCCATAGGCATAACCCATCTCCCATG
>RHCK01000135.1 GCA_010030605.1 Acidimicrobiia bacterium | reverse complement strand
TCTCGATGTCGAGTCGGAACGACTGATCATCAGTACCACGCATGACGTGACCACAGGTCCGTGCATGATCGACATCACGTTCACCGGAATTCTCAACGACAAACTTCGGGGCTTTTATCGAAGCACGTACCGCGACGAAGTCGGAGTCGAACACGTCATCGCCGCCTCACAGATGCAGTCGACCGATTGTCGGCGGGCGTTCCCCTGTTTCGACGAGCCCGACTTCAAGGCAATCTTCAGCGTCTCATTGGTCTGCGATGTCGATCATCTGGCGATCAGCAACGGACCCGAGATCGAACGCACTCGTTTGGGTGAGGTCGACGGGAAGACGCGGGACATCGTCCGATTCGCGGACACGATGCCGATGAGCACCTACCTCGTCGCGTTCGTGGTTGGACGGCTCGAGGCCACACCGGCCGTGGATGTCGGGGGCGTTCCGTTGCGATTGGTTCACGTTCCCGGAAAGGCGCATCTCACCGCGTTTGGCCTCGACGTGGGAGCCAAGAGTTTGCAGTGGTTCGTCGACTATTACGGAATTCCTTATCCCGACGCCAAGATCGACATGGTGGCCTTGCCGGACTTCGCCGCGGGCGCCATGGAGAACGTCGGTTGCATCACCTATCGCGAATCGTTGCTGTTGGTCGATCCCGCCACCAGCACCCAGGCCGAACAGCAGTTGGTGGCCGATGTCGTCAGTCACGAATTGGCGCACATGTGGTTCGGTGACCTCGTCACCATGAAGTGGTGGAACGGCATCTGGCTGAACGAAGCATTCGCAACCTTCATGGAGGTCGCGGCATGTGCCGCCTATCGGCCGGACTGGGACCGCTGGACGACATTTTCCCTCGATCGTTCGGCCGCGTTCGACACCGACTCGTTGACGAGCACTCGTTCGATCGAATTCGAGGTGCGTTCGCCGGACGACTGCGAAGGCATGTTCGACGTGCTGACCTACGAAAAGGGTGGCTCGATTCTTCGGATGCTCGAGCAATATCTGGGTCACGAACGTTTCCGTGATGGCATCCGCCACTATCTGCGTACTCACAGCTATCGGAACACCGAGACCTCGGACTTGTGGGACGCCATCGAAGCAACGGTGGAAGGCGACGGGGGCCGTGAGCCGGTGCGCGCGCTGATGGATTCCTGGATCTGGCAACCTGGGTATCCGCTCGTCACCGCGACGGTCGAAGGCGATCAGTTGGTGCTCGATCAACGTCGTTTTTCGTTCGACTCTTCGTCCGATGTCGCCCAAAGTTGGCTCGTGCCGGTGCACGTGCGCATCGATGGAGTGACCTCGAAACATCTCCTCACCGCCGACGTGCTTCGGATTCCACTCTCACGTCCCGAGGCCACCATCATCGTCAACGCGGAAGGTCACGGCTTCTATCGCGTCGAGTACTCGCCCGAGCTGCTCGCCCGTTTGACCCCCGACGTCGTTTCGAGCATGACGACCGTCGAACGGTATTGCTTGGTCGACGATGCGTGGAACGCGGTCGTGGCCGGACGAATGACCGCTGGGTCCTTCCTACGACTCGTCGATGACTTCGCGCAGGAACGTGAAATCGCGGTGTGGCAAGTCATCGCCGGAGCTTTGCGAAATGTCTCTCGATTCGTTCCGGAAAGTGATCAGGAACGCCTGCAACACCGAGTGCGCTCCATCGTTTCGCCCGCGCTCGCCGACTTGGGTTGGGAACACCGTGCCGAGGACGACGACCTGCGCGGCAAGTTGCGCGGACTCCTGATCACACTCCTCGCCGTGAATGGTTCCGATGACGAGGCTCGACGAAAGTGTCGAGAGATCTTCGATCGAGCGGTGAGCGATCCGAGCTCCGTGCACCCCGAATTGACGGCCGCCGCGACAACAGTTGTCGCTTCCACCGGCGATGCCTCCACGTACGAACGGATGTCCAGTCTTTTCGCCACCGCACGCACGCCACAGGAACAGTTGCGTTTTCTGTACGCAATGGCGGACTTCGACGATCCGACGCTCATCGCGCGGACGTGCGAATTCGCGCTCTCCGGCAACGTGAAGTCACAGAACGCCCCGTTCGTGCTGGCGCGTGCCATACAGAATCGACGCCACGGGCACATCGCCTGGAAATTCATCCGTGACAACTGGGAACACGCGAACGCCACCTTCCCGGTGAACACCATCATTCGCATGGTGCAAACATTGCCGACCCTCAACACACCGGAAGTCGGCGCCGAAGCACGGGCGTTCTTTGCCGAACACCCCATCGCGCAGTCCGCAAAGACGCTCGAACAAGTGCTGGAACGACACGCGGTGAACATTGCCCTGCGCGAACGCGAGCAAGGACGCGTCGGGGCCGAACTCTGAGTTTTCAAAGCGTGACGACGGTTCCGTCGGGACGCACTCCGAGCGCCGTGTAACCCGCGAATCCATGAACCCATTCCAGTCCGGAAGCACCCATGACGAAGGCCGTCGTGGCGTACGCATCCGCCCAGGTGAGACTCGGGCCGCACACCGTCAAGGAAGCCCAATGATCACAAGGGCGTCCGGTTCGCGGGTCGACGATGTGGTGACCGCGTTCCGCGGTTCCGGAGGTGGCCACGGCTCCTCGTTGCATCAACAGACCGGACACCACCTCACCGGCTCGAGCCGGGTGAGCGATTCCCACTTTCCATCCTCTCGGCCGACCGTCGTGTGTTTCGGGTGCCTCGCCCAATTGCATGTCTCCGCCCAACGACAGATACCAATGTCGGATGCCCGCGTGTTCGAAAACCCGTGAGGCCCGTTCGACCGCCCAACCCTTCACGAAACCGGCCGGGTCGAGTGTTCCATCGGCTCGCCGACATGAGAATGCCCCTGAGCTGATCGACTCCATGAAGACGCACGCATCGAGAATGTCGATGACTTCTCGACTCGCATCGAGATGATGCAAGTCGCCTCGATTGATGCGGGATATCTCGCTGTCTCGCCGGAAGGTGGAGAACATGGACTCGAGTCGATCGAGTTCGTCGAACACGTCGTTCACCACGATCTGCAGTCGCTCCTCGCTGATGTCGTCGTGAACATGAACGCTCGCCACCGAACCCATCACCACATGAGTGCGGCAAAACGGTTCGATCAGGGTGGTCATGTCAGGCTCTCGCACCGTCGATGATGGCCTGCAGCGACTGCTTGTATGCGCGAGAGGTGTATGTCGCACCCGAGATCGAATCGAACGACGCATCATGCTGATAAGCAGCCCACTGATCGAGCAGAGGGATGGCCTGGTTGTTGATGGCCACCGACTTGCGGTCGGCCGTTGGCCACACCACACCCTGTGCCGAACACACGAAACCGGTTCCGTCGACCGATGCCTGCACTTGAACCGGGCCGAATTTGGTGCTGATGGTGGGACCGAGGATGGCGGCTCCACACGCCGCGGGGGCGGGAGGAACCGTGGTCTCGACGGCCGGAGGCGTTGTCGGGGCCGGTGTGGTCGGGGCCGGCGTGACCGACGACGGATCCTGTGCAACGGGAACATTGGTCGTGGCTGAATCAGTCGTCACGGTCGTCGGAACTGTCGCTGACGGTGCGATGGTGATGGTCGACGAATCGCTGCCCGCCGCGATCGGCGGCCCGGCCGCGGCGTCGAGTCCGTCAGTGGGCCGATCGAGTGCCGCCAACAATGCACCGCTTGCCCCGATGAGAGTCAGAGCAGGAACCACGCGTCGAGCGAACGTGTCGCCCTTCTTCGCGCCACTTCTTGTCTTTGCGGGCACGACGGGACGTTTCGGAGGAAGTTTCGAATTCATCGGTTTCACCACCAGGAATGTTCGGAATGGATACGGCTCTTGGGCACACCGGCCGCTTTCAAGCCCGCGCGAGCGGCGAGCAGAAGACGATCGGGGCCGCACATGACCACCGCGCGATCGGCCACATCGGGAATGGCCGCGGACAGCACCTTCGCCGAGAACGGATCGGCCACCGCGAGCTTCGCGGTCGGGCCGACCAAGGTGAGCAACTTGCCTCCCAACCGTTCCGCCGCTCGTCGAAGCTCGTCGATGTGCACGAGGTCCTTTTCACTGTGCGCGCGATACAAGACCACCGGCTCGTGATCCGGACCGAGTCGCTCGAGGATGGCCAGCACCGGGGCCACACCGACACCACCAACGACGAACAACGCCTTCGCACCGTCGAGAACGTCGGGTGTCACCACGCCGAAGGGACCCTCCACCATCACCCGCGTTCCGGGCTTCAAGTTGGTGATCGACTTCGTCGCATCTCCGCGATCCTTGATCGTGAAGCGAATTCTTCCGGTCGTGGGTGCGGCCGACATCGAGAACGGATGCGATTGCCACCAAAGATCCGACGTCAAGGGTCGCACGAAGCAAAACTGTCCGGCGTCGCCTTCCCGCGCCCGTAGGCCACGTCCGGACACCACCACGTCGACCGTGTCGTGATTGACGTGCTCGATTGACGCGATTCTCAGCGGTCGCACGAATGCCACGATCGAACGGCCCCACCTGGACACCACCAGCCCGGCAGCCACCACGAGGTGCAGACCCACCCAGAACCATCGAGCCACATTGTCGTTGGCGAGATCCGAGCCGAGATAAATCTCGTGCCCGAACGACACGGCCATCCCGACGTACGCCAACATGTGCACGAAGTACCACGTTTCGTAGGCCATCTTCTGACGGATCGACTTCAACGAGGTCACGGTCACCACACCGATGAGGAGGCCGCCAATCGTGGCAAGTGCCATGTACGGGGTACGCCCTGTGAGGTCGGCGACGGCGCTTCCCAATCCACCATCGGACGACCACGCAATCACGGCCGCGGCGACGTGAACGCCGAGCAGAAGACCCATCGAGTCGCCCAGGATTCGGTGCCACACGAACATGCGGTCCAAACCGAAACGTCGTTCGAGCGACTTGGGGCGAGCCACGAGAGCGAGAGCCATCAACGCCACGGCCGAGGTGTACAGACCACTGATCGCGGTGATCGACGTCCAAGCCGACGCCCATCCACCGCTGAGGTCCGCGAGACCGCCGTGCACCGACCAGATCCCCGTGATCACCAGGACGTAGGCCGCCAGAGCAGCGGCGATGTCGTTATCGGTCAGGCGACTTGGCTTCGGTCGTCGCATCGGCATCACCGACGGTGGCGGCGGTGGGATCGATGCAGCGTTCATGAATCCCGGGTCGATCGAGGTGTCATCCAACGCGATCATCAGTCGT